>JAFGLB010000156.1 GCA_016928255.1 Bacteroidota bacterium | reverse complement strand
TTCCATTGTGTTTCATAATTCATCGAAACATTCTGACCCGCCATATCGTGCTGAAAAATAAACTGTTCCAAGTCCTGCTGGTCGTTGTAAATAACCTCTCCCATATTGCACCCAACAAATTCATTCTCCGAATCGTACCCCAACATCAGCGCGATACTGCTGTTTGCACTGAGCAGCTTTCCGCTGCGAGTCGACTGATAAATTCCGATAGGAGCCCAGGTAACAATATCTCTGTATTTTTTCTCGCTGACCTGCAATGCCTTTTCAGCTCTTTGCCGTTTAGTAATATCGGTAGCTACGCCGACCAGTGAAATAGTCCGGCCGTCTCTCACAACCGGAGCTTCCTGAATTTCCAGCCAGATGCGGCTTCCCTTCCTGCTCAACAATTCAAGTTCGTATGCCTGCTGCCTCTCGCCGGTTTGAACTGCTTTCATCGCATGTTCATATCCAAGCTTATTGACAGGATTGTCTGTTATAAAGTCCTTAAAACTGACCACCTCCTCGCCGGGTTCACATTCAAAGATGTCGACAGATTGGGGACTTATATAAGTGAAAGCGAGATCCTTATTGCAGGAATAAAAAATATTGCGGCTGTTCTCAACTATGTTACGCAGCTTTTCATCGCTTTTTCTTAAAGTCTCCTCAGCCTGGAGACGTTCTGTGATATCGCTGACCAGAGCCTGGAGATATACCTTGCCGCCGAATTCAATTCTGTTCAAAGAGACTTCTGCGTCAAATAAAGTCCCATCTTTACGAGAATATTTCCAATTGAACCGCATCGGCCTCCCCAAAAGAGCCGAATTAATAATTACTATCATTCTTTCATCCGAACTTAAATCACCCGGCTGTGATAAAGGACTGAATTCTTTCAGCTGATGACCTATAATATCGGACGGATTTTCACAGCCGAACATTTTTAACGCCATCGAATTGCATTCAACAAACCTGTCGCCTGTAAGAATAAAAATTGCGTCATTGGCACCTTCAAAAAGAGCACGGTAACGCCTGTCGGATTCCTTCAATTGATACGATTGAATATTAATTTCCTTTTCATCATTCTGCAGCCTGAGCATGTTTTTACGCAGGTTATCGGAAAGGAACCAGGTAATAATCGCCGTCAGTCCTACTATAAAAATGAAGTCAATTACATCACTCCAGCCTGTATAAACGCTGTATGCATTCTGTATCACGCCGGCGATCTCAAAATAACCGATCATAACTATCGAAAGAAATGCTGCAGATGTAACCAACAGATAGTGATTGCGGTTTAAAATAAGTCCGGCTGCTACAAGGACTCCGGGAATACTGAATAATACAATATCATGAAGACCGCTGTTTATCCATGCAAGGTAATCAACCACTCCCAGCAGACACCACAATAATACGGTACCTGACCATCTCAGTTTTTTTCGGTGCAGCAAAACAATCGATATAAAAACAACAAAACACATGATCAGAATAGGCAGGAGTTCTCGGAGATGACCTGCAATAAGCCTGTAAACAACAACAATAGCCAAAATAATGAAAGAGCTTAATGCAATGATGGTAAGAATCAATGCAACACGATTCTGTTCCTCATCATGGAATTGAGGGGGCAAGATAAGTTTTTTAAGGGCGCTAAATATATTCATATCAGCCCTCTAAAAACCTTCGTTAAAATAAACCATATATTCTCATTTAACATATAGGATTATTCTTATTACCTAAATATAACTTAAATTAGCACTACAAAGAAGAGAGAAAGAAAAGTTTTTCAATGAAGCAGTATCTGCCTTTTTTGTCATTATCCGCATAGTTGAGCTTTTTCGGCCTAATTATATTATCTTTTGAATGTAAAAAGAAATTTATAAATTGTTCTTATATTTTATATATGAATTTAACTGGTGTATTCGCAAGGGGATAAAACACGTATAGAAAAAACATGCTCGGTATTTTAGCATCAATACAAATGCATTATTAACGATGGAATAATAATTGACAGATGCCAAGGCAAATATCCTTATAGTCGAAGACAGCCCCACTCAGACTAAAATGCTCCGTTTCATACTTGAAGAAAACGGCTACGCGGTCAATTCAGCAAATAACGGATCCGATGCCCTTGAAGTCATCAGACGGAATAGGCCGAACTTGATTATCACTGACATCATTATGCCTGTGATGGATGGATTTGCATTGTGCAAAACCGTTAAAAGTGATCCTGAGCTCAAGTCCATACCTGTAATGCTGCTTACATCTTTATCCGATCCGCAGGATGTAATAAAAGGGCTGCAGGCAGGTGCCGATAACTTTCTAACCAAGCCTTACGAGGATTCGTTTCTCATTGCCTGCATAAAAAATATTTTTGCGAATCTGCAAATTCGGAAAAATATCCCTCAAGACGGTGAAATAGAAATAGTATTCGCAGGTGAAAGATACTTCATCGATTCCGATCGCATGCAGATTATCGATCTTCTGCTCTCAACATACGATAATGCAGTCCAGAAAAACAACGAACTCCATAAAGCGCACGCAGACCTTATGGAAATTCACAGGCAGCTTGAGCAAAAAAATGTCCAGCTTGAAAAACTCAACCAGGAAAAGAACCGTTTTTTGAGCATCGCAGCGCACGACCTGCGCAATCCTCTGACAACCATTTATACCGCGGCGGATCTTATTACGGAAGAATTAAAAGACAAAGCATGCTCTGAGATAAAGGAATTTCTTGAAATGATCAAGCAATCGAGTAAATTCATGCGGGGTCTTATCGAGGAACTGCTGGATGTGAGCGTTATCGAATCCGGAAAACTTTCAATACATCTTGAATCGGTAAATATCGTCGACCTTATCCGCAATAATGTCTCTTTAAACCGCGTCATTGCCGGGAGAAAACAAATTACGGTCGAATATAATTCGGAAGAGAACCTGCCGGTCCTTCAGCTTGACAGAAAAAAAATAGAACAAGCCCTGAATAATCTTATTTCAAATGCCATAAAATTTTCATTCCCGCAATCGAAAGTCGCAATCCTCTCCAGACAGGAAAATAATAATCTTATTATATCCGTAAGCGATGAAGGCCAGGGAATCCCTCCTAATGAATTGAACAAGCTTTTTAAACCGTTTTCAAGGACAAGTGTTCAAACTACATCGGGCGAGTCGAGCACAGGACTGGGACTTGTAATAGTCCGCAAAATTGTCGAAGCGCACAATGGGCGCGTCTGGGTTGAAAGTCAGCTCAAAAAAGGTTCGACTTTTTATATTTCTCTCCCGGTCAAATAATTCTCCGGCATATATATCCTGATTTGTATCAATCACTCTCTGCTTGTGCGGAAAATGTTGTTCAATCAGAACAAGCCGGTAAAAACGTCCCATTTCTTTAATTGGCAACATCCCTGATCCAGCCGAAAGAATTCTGATTAGTTTTCAAGACTTCGCCGCCGGCAACGTATGCGTGTATATCAGCATCTGCAATCAACTATTTGCGGAAAATTGAAATCAGCCCGGCTTTTTTCTGTCTTTCCGATTAAGATCCACAAAGACTGTTTATCTGTTTAATTCACCGCCCAAACGATGCTTCGTTCCAACGAAGTTCCTTTTTGAACTGAGAGATTTTAGTTGATCCGTCAATTAAGAGATATTCCATGTCTGCGATATCTGCAAAATCTTCCAAGTACTCTGCAGTGATTGCCTGGCTAAATCCTGTATGATGCGCACCTCCTGCCAATATCCATGCTGCGGCTCCTATCTGGAGATTTGGCTTGGGAATCCAAATTGCACGCGCAACCGGCAGTTTTGGCAGAGGCCGATCCGGCGAAACAACATCAACCTCATTGACAATCAAGCGGAAACGCGTCCCCATATCTATCAAAGACGCATTTAAAGCCGCACCATTAGGAACATTGAAAACAAGCCGCGGCGGATCGTCTTTGCCTCCAATACCAAGCTTGTGTACTTCCAGCGACGGTTTTCCTTCAGCAATGGATTCGCATACCTCCAGCATATGTGCACCCAGCACTTTCATCCCTGCCGGATTTAAATGATATGTGTAGTCTTCCATAAAGGATGTTCCGCCTTTCAAGCCTGTTGCCATCACCTTCATGGAGCGTACTAACGCCGCTGTTTTCCAGTCGCCTTCCGCGCCGAATCCATAACCATCTGCCATAAGACGCTGAACAGCCAGACCGGGTAATTGTTTTAACCCATAGAGGTCTTCGAATGTTGTTGTGAATGCCTTGAACTTACCTTCACTAAGAAATGCTCGCATTCCCAATTCAATACGGGCCGTTTCGCGAAGATTGATATATTTCTCACCGCCTTTTTTTGCTGAAGCCGCAACAGCATACTTTGCTTCATATTCTGCAATCAATTTATCGATATCGGCATCCGATATTTCATTCACATATTTAACCAATTCTCCAATTCCATAACCGTTCACCGAGTAACCCAAACGGATCTGTGCTTCTACTTTATCGCCTTCCGTAACCGCTACATCGCGCATATTATCGCCAAAACGTGCGATCTTTCCGCCTTGTGCATCTGCCCATGCAGCTGCAACGCGCGTCCATGTATCCAACTGTTGATGAATGGATTGATCCTGCCAGTAGCCGACTATGACCTTGCGTTTCTTACCCATGCGTGTGCAAATGAAACCGAATTCCCTGTCTCCATGTGCCGCCTGATTAAGGTTCATGAAATCCATATCGATTGAATCCCATGGAATATCACGATTCGATTGTGTATGCAGATGAACGAACGGTTTAACCAGCGTTTTTAATCCGCCTATCCACATTTTAGCCGGGGAAAAAGTATGCATCCACATAATCATACCAATGCAGTTCGGCTGTGAATTTGCATCGAGGCAAAGAGAGTGAATAGCTTCCGGGGTTGTCAAAACAGGCTTGAAAACAATTTTCACTTGAATATTTCCGGAAGCATTCAATCCATCAACTATTGCCTGCGAATTCTGCGCAACCTGCCTGAGCGTTTCAGGCCCGTATAAATGCTGACTGCCGGTTGCGAACCATACTTCATATTGCTTAAGATTTATCATATTAGTCCTTATAAGTTTTTTTTATGTAATAATTATCTCTGACCGTAATAAGCATTCGGTCCATGCTTTCTCTGATTATGTTTTCTTAAAATATAATCCGGCAATTGTCTGAGCCTGGGATTTAATCCAAGCGAGTTCAACGCCATCTTTGCTATCTTCTCCAATATTAAATTGTTTTTTACCGCATCATATGCATCTTTCCCCCATGTAAACGGTGCATGGCCGGCAACCAGAACTCCCGGCACGGCTGCAGGATCAAGTTTGCCGAACCGCTCAATAATTACTTTTCCTGTGTTAATTTCGTAATTCTTTTCAACTTCACCTTTTTTCAAAAATCTTGTCACTGGAACATTTCCGTCAAACGTATCTGCATGCGTGGTGCCGTAACACACGATTTCCCTGCAAGCCTGAGCAAATACCGTGGCATATTCACTATGGCTGTGCGCAATGCCGCCAATGCCTGTAAATGCCTTATATAATTCCAGATGTGTCGGCGTATCCGATGACGGCCTCAAATCGCCTTCAACAACTTTTCCGGATAAATCCACTACCACCAAATCATTCAACTTCATTTTTTTATAATCAACACCGCTTGGTTTTATAACTACAAATCCCTCTTCGCGTGAAATACCGCTTACATTTCCCCATGTTAAGGTTACAAGATTCAAATCCGCCAGATACAGATTCGCTTCAAGAACTTGTCGCTTTATTTTTTTAAGCACTTTGACACCTTCTATAATTATTTAAAAAATCGTGATGTCATTCAAAATCAAATTTTTCTCTTATCTTTTCCCCTGAATAAAAAACTGCTTTTACCGGTTTTGCATTTTCATATCCTGCACTCTGGTTTTTCCCAATCAGAACGATCTCAAAAATTCTATTCTTCAGCATACCGGGAAAATCACCCCTGCGGTCTTCAACCATTAACAACTTATTACTCTCTTCCCACTTAAATGTAATAATTGAATACAATCCTTTTTCATAATTATAATTATCACCCTCATCTTCGTAAAGATTAAAGCCGGAATTTTTGCCTGTATAAATAAACAATTTAATTGTATCTGCCGGCTTTTCAGATGTGTACTGAATATCAGGTCCGAACGGAATAATCGAGCCTTCTTTTATAAAAATCGGCATTTCAGAATACGGCGCGTCTGCCTGCACATTCTGCCCGCCTTCATAATATCTGCCTGTCTGGAAATGATACCACCCTGAACCTGAAGGCAGATATATATTCCGTTTTCTTGCCTTATATTCAGTGACCGGATTTATAAGAAATGCGGGTCCGAACATATACTGATCGTTAATATCAAAAACTTTATTATCGCTGCCAAAATCCATAACCAAGGGACGCATAATTGTATAGTCTTCGTGTGTAACCATACCCGAGAGGGAGTATATGTACGGCATCAATCTATAGCGTAATTTATTATATGCGAGCATGGAACTATAAGCCGGATGGTTATCCGGTGCAATATTAAAAATTTCACGATATGGAAATTGGCCATGGGAACGGAAAATCGGACAGAAAGCTCCGAATTGAAACCAGCGCGTCATCTGTTCGCGCCATTCATCCAAATCATTATCATCCGGCCGTTCATACCTGGGTTCTACAGAAAAACCGCCGATATCCATCGACCAGTATGGTATTCCGGAAATAGAAAAATTTGTGCCGGATGAGATTTGAGCCTTCATATCATACCAGCGGGCAGCTATGTCTCCACTCCAGGTAGTTGCTGCATATTTTTGCTGGCCGGCAAAAGCAGACCGGGTCAGTATATAAACACGCTGATCGGCATTTGCACTGCGTTGACCTTCGTAAACACCTTTCGCACTCAATAGAGAATACGCATTCAGATATCTTGAAGCGGTTCCTAATGCATTCGGATTTTGACGAAGTATAGTTTCCGTTCTTGAAAGATTTGATTGAATATCCGGCTCCGTGCAATCCAGCCACCAGGCATCGATGCCGAGACTGAAAAGATTTTTATTTAGTATTTCCCAGAAAGCCTTTCTTGCATCAGCATTGTACACGTCATAAAAAGTCGATATATATCCCGGACCAACCCAATCTTTTTGTCCTTTCTCAATATTGCGCATGTACAGCCAGCCATTTTCTTTAAAGAGATCATAATACTTCGATCCTGCATAAAATTTCGGCCAGACAGATATCATAATTTTCGTATTAAGATCATTATGAAGTTTTTTTATCATTCCTTTCGGATCAGGATAACGGGTTGAATCGAATTCGGAATCCCCCCATTTGTCTTCTTTCCAGTAAAACCAATCTTGAACAATGTTATCAAGCGGTATTCTGCGTTTCCGGTATTCTTCTACAGTTGAAATTATGTCGGACTGTGAATTATAATGCTCGCGCGATTGCCAGAAACCCATTGCCCACTTAGGCATCATCGGTGCTTTACCCGTTATTTTCCGATAGCCATGAATTACTTCGTCAGGATTATCTCCATTTACGAAATAGTAATCAATTTGATCGGCAACCTCGGAATAAAGCGACAATCTGTTTACATAATCCTTATTATCAGGTTCAAGGCATTTCAATCCGATGTATCCACCTGAATGAATCCATTCAATTTTTATATCATATTTGCTTCCGGATTTCATGTCTAGTTTTGCAAAATGCGTCCATGGATTCCAATTCTGCCGCCAGCCGTCAACAACTAACTTTCCATCGAGCCACATTTTTATATAGCCGCTTGAATATAACCTGAATTTATGGATACCTGATTTATGGCATTGTATCTTACCGCTCCATCTTACAGCAGCTGCATTTTGTAAGAATCCTTCAGGGAAGCTGTCGTTAACATCAATAAACTCATGTTCAATCCGTTGTTCATTACGAACTGCAAATACAGTGTCGAAATTTGAATCCCTATAATACTCCGCCGTCAGACATCCTTCAGCGCAGTCATCGCTTGTGAGTTTTAATGAAGAAATCGGCTCGTATTCGCGGATATCGCCGAATTTCGTTCTTGAATTATTATCCCAGAGAATTCCATAATTCCTGCTTGAGACCAGAAAAGGCACAACTGCCACCATATTATGCTGCCATAAATCCACATCGTGACCCTTATAATTCATAATGGAATTCTGATGCCCGCCCAGCCCGTAAAACGCCTCGTCTTCGGCCGATTTAAATACCTGCTGAATATGGAATGCCTTTTCACCCATAACTTCTGCAGATGTTATAATCTTCCCGCCGCTGTCTTCTTCTTCCAGCACCGGTTTGCCATTCGCGCTGAAAAATGAAATTGCTCCAGTTTTCGAATTAATACGAACAGCAAGTTTCGCTGTAGATAGTATAATCCATCTCCCCGTCTCTTTCACCGTCCAGTCAACAGGTTCCCATACTTTCTTTTCAACAATAAGACTCGGATGGTTTGAAAAAGACCTGACTGGAGATGCAATAACCCGGATTATGCTTTCACTGCAGACCTGAACCTTCAGCCATTGTACATCACTATCACTTCTTTTCTTCAATACCAGAAAAATACCATCGGATTGTTTTTCAAAAGCAGAGCATAACTGAAATAAAATCAGCAGTAAAAATATTGCTTGAATTTTCAGCCGCCGGCAATTAAACATAGTAATATCCTTGAAATCGATTTATTATCATCTGCATCATGCTCTTTTTATCTTTGCGGCAGCCAGACTTTCATTTTTCCCGGCCATCGATTCAGCCATGCATAATACGGTATTGCAGTAATATTCAGCCTGCTTTCGCCGTCTCCGGCCTGAATTTCACCCATAATTATATTAACACCGCCGAGTAAATCATTTTGCTTCTTAACAGCAAGTTTCGCATCCGCCGGAATAGAAATATTATCCAGCTGATTATTATCAATCCCTTCAAGGCAATAAACAATCGGCCCGTATTCGAGCGCCGTCATGCCTACATTATCTTTGACTTTAATATTTGAAACAACGCGTCGTACTTTCATGGGTAAACTTATTGTTATTTGATCTCCCTGCTTCCATAATCTGGTGACTGCAGCATAATTTCTGTCATTCCTGTATTCAATTTTTCTGCCGTTAACAGCAATATCGATCCTGTCATTAAGATTATCTGTGTAAGTATATAAATCGCCCGGTACAACTTCATTCTGCGCCCATCCCGGCATTCTCAGCTTTAAGGTAAAATATGAGTCCTTATGCGGATTGATTTTAATTTTTACTTCACCGTTCCAAGGATATTCCGTCTGCTGTTCTATCGTGGTCACACCGTTCTCTGTGTTAAATTCGGCTTTATTGGAAGCATATAGATTGATATACAGAGTATCCTTTTGGACAGCGTAAATCAGCCCGGGCAGAGAAGGAATAAAACGGATCAAATTTGTAGGACAGCATGAACAATCAAACCATGGCTGACGTGTATTTGAACCTGAGTTGAATTTAAATTTTCCGTCCGATTCAAGCGGATTCACATAGAAGAAACTCCTGCCGTCGAGCGAAATCCCGGAAATTAATCCGTTATACAGAGTTCGTTCGATTATATTGAAATATTTTGCATCGCCTGAAAGCATGAAAAGACGCGTATTCCAGTAAACATTGCCGATAGATGCACAAGTCTCGCCGTAAGCAGTCAGGTTGGGTAATTCATAATCCCTGCCCAGCGATTCGCCTTCATGCTTTGCACCGATACCGCCGGTGAGGTATATTTTTCTTTCAACCATATTTTTCCAGATATTCATTACAGCTTTCAAGTACATCGTATCTTTTTGGATGGCAGCAATATCTGTCATACCGGCATACATGTAAACGGCGCGTACGGCATGTCCCACAATTTCATCCTGCTGTTGTACGGATTTGTGATCCTGGCTGTATTCTCCGTATAAATTGTGTGTGGTGGAATCTCCCCGCCAGTCGAGGAAGCATTTAGCTAATTTTAAATATTTCTCATTGCCCGTAATTCGATAGAGTTGTATCAATCCGGTTTCAACAATCTGATGACCCGGCGGTATGGTAAGCTTGCCTGGACCGAAGTTCTCGACAAGCAGATCGGCGTTTTTAACCGCTATATCGAGGAAATTTCTTTTACCGGTTGCTCTGTAGTGCGCAGCTGCGGCTTCAAACAAATGGCCGCTGTTGTAAAGTTCGTGACTCGATCCTGCACGCGTCCAGCGCTTGCCGTTTTTAGGCACCCATGGTGCGGGAGGATTATCGGGATCTATAGTAAACCATGTTGTTATATACCCGTCGGATTCCTGGCCTGTTTTGATAATACTGATAACCGAATCAAGATACGCATCCAGCTCTTTATTAGGAGCACTGATTAAAGAATAAGATGCACCTTCGATAATCTTGTAAACATCTGTGTCATCGAAAGGCATCTTACCTCTGACTTTGCCTTTCATTTTACCGCCGGCAATCATAAAATTTTCCAGCCTGCCTTCGCTCCGGCATTTTTCAAAGCCGTAACTGATCGTGTTGTTCTGTACGATCTTTATCTTGGGAAGCCAGAAATTATCGGTAAGTTCAACTTTCCTAATATCCACCATGGAAATCGGATAATCGGAAAATTCTAAAAACTGTGCCATGCATTGAACAACGGATAATAAAAACAATGCACAAAACGCCGGCCATTTTTTCATAGTGCCTATCCGCCTGGGTTATTGTATTTTAGGCTGGAGTTTAAATCTATCTATTTTTTTTTCTTACCTGATCGCGTATTGCCATCAAATCTTTCATAACATTAAACATACTGCCGGACCATTTTTTAGTACCGAATCCGTCATGCAGTTGGCGATATACGATATATAACTTCTTATATATTTCATGATTTTCCCTGATAGGCATAAATTTCCTGCCTGTCCCTGTCATTTTCTGCTTGGCTTCATCGACCGAAGAAAAACCGCCTGCTTTTTTACCGGCTGCAACCGCTGCAAAAATCGATGCACCTAATGCCGGTGTCTGGTCGCTTTTGGATATTTTCATAGGTCTGCCGGTTACATCCGCATAAATCTGCATTAACAGCGGATTCTTGGAAGCAAGCCCGCCGCAATTGACAATCTCGTTTATCTTCAATCCGTATTCTTCAATACGGTCTATTATTGCAAGAGCTCCAAATGCCGTTCCTTCTATCAGGGCACGGTAAATTTCATGCGGTTCCGTATGAAGTGTTTGTCCGAGAATCAAGCCGCTCAGACGGACATCTACAAGAATAGTGCGGTTTCCGTTATTCCAATCAAGCGCCAGCAGTCCTGTTTCGCCGGGCTTTAATTTTTTAGCGGCGGCCTGAAGATTTTTGAATTTTTCATCCTGCGTTTTGCCGAATGAATTGGGGACGAGATTATTAACGAACCAGAGAAAAATATCGCCGACAGCCGACTGGCCTGCTTCTACACCGTAATACCCGCCTTCCACTGAACCGTCGACAATTCCGCATACACCCGGAATATCATTTAAAATTCTTTGATTCGGCGAGATCATTATATCGCAGGTGCTTGTACCGAGTATTTTTACCATCGTACCCGTTGAAATTCCTGCACCCACAGCTCCCATATGTGCATCGAATGCGCCAACTGCTACTGCAACACTGGTTGTAAGTCCCAACCGCTTAGCCCATTCTTCCGATAAATAACCGGCCAGGCTTTCTGCAGTAAACGCCAGGTCATAGAGACGGTTTCTTATAGAACCGAATCCGGGTGAAAGTGAATTCAGAAATTCCTCATCCGGCAAGCCGTCCCATAATTTATTATACATCGCTTTATGGCCTGCAGCGCAGATGCTTCGTTTTATTTTGTTCGGGCGGAGTTCGCCAACAAGATGTGCAGGTATCCAATCGCAGATTTCTACCCAGCTGCCGGCAGATTCATATACTTCGGGTGCGGTATTTTTACAGTGAAGAATTTTACTCCACCACCACTCGGATGAATACGTACCGCCGATTTTTGAAAGATAATGCGGACGCAGTTTTGCTGCGAGTTCAGTTATCTGTGCAGCCTCTGCATAACTTGTATGGTCTTTCCACAGCCAAACCATTGCGGCGGGATTTTTCCTGAACTTTTTATTAAAACACAACGGCTGTCCGTTGATATCTACCGGCAGCGGACTGCTGCCGGTAGTATCAACACCAATTCCTATTACATCCTTTGGAGAAAATTTCGAATGGACTTGCTTCGCCTTTTTTAAGGCCTTTTTAATTGTTGCTTCGATTCCAAGAATGTAATCTTGAGGATTCTGCCTTGCCAATTGAGGATCGGCAGAGTCTACAATAACACCCTCTTTTCCTGATGGATATGGAAAAACATTACTTGCTAATTCCTTGCCGTCAGCTGCATTTACAATTAAAGAGCGGCAGGAGTTCGTTCCGAAATCAAGTCCTATTATATACTTACTCATTTTTTTTCTCTTTATTTAATATTAACGCGATACCATATAAAGACTCATGGTATTATCACAATTCAATTATCCTGTAAAATACAGATATGTAACTAGAATAATGATCAGAATAGCTGCAGAACCTAAGATATCCCATTTATTCCAGGTAGCACGAGATGCTTTATGGTCTTCAGCAGTCCTGGTGCCATAAGTCAAGCCGCTGATTTTTGCATAGTTCGGTTCCTCGGTCATATAGCTGACAATAATCATCACCGCGAGACTAACAAGGAAGATCAGCAAACTGTAATACTGGAAGAAAATGTTATTAACAATCCAGAAGAATGATCCTTCGGTATAGCTGAAATTTTCAATTAATTTTACCGGTGTATCTACAGCCAGCCTGAACAAACCCATGGCAAAACCGGAAATCAAAGCCCAGAGACATCCTTTGGCATTAAGCCGTTTATTAAACACACCAAAGAAAAAAACGACAAATATCGGAGGTGCCAGATAGGCTTGAACACCCTGAAGATAATCGTATAATCCTCTACCGCCCTGGATGATTGGAATCCAAAACAAGGCTATAATTACCATAACGACTGTAGCCAGTCTTCCTATCCAGACTAACCGTTCCTGAGAGGCATTGGGCCGAACTTTTGAATAAAAATCAATAGTGAACAAAGCAGCGGAAGCGTTAAATGCACCTGCTAATGAGCTCATGAGTGCGGCAAGAAGACCAGCAACAACAATTCCGCGTACACCAACGGGCAGGATATGTGCTACCAGCAGTGGAAAAGCCTGTTGAGCATTATCTGTTATCAATACACCCTGGGAATCAAATAACTGTTGTTGTATAACAGGTATAGCTCCGCTTTTTGCTATAGCAAAGGCAATCATACCGGGGATAATGAAAATAAAAACGGGTAGAATCTTTAAAAATCCTGCGCAGATTGATCCGCGCCGCGCATCTTGCTCATTTTGAGCACTAAGAGCACGCTGAACGATATATTGATCAGTACACCAGTACCACAATCCAATAATCGGGGCACAAAAAAGCATACCTATCCAGGGATAATTACTATTGAAGTACCAAGCCATGCGCCCGGCTTCCTTAACCGGCGCCCATGATGCTTCGACGGTGGCCGGTACTATGGGCTTCCATAGGTTGAACATTTCCGAACCGCAAATCTCGTACAGTGCATCCCACCCTCCTAATACTTTAATGCCGAAGTATGTAACCAGACTGGATCCGACAACAATAATGAAAGTTTGTATTGCCGAGGTATAAGCCACAGCACGCATTCCTCCTAAAACCGTATAGATTCCGGTTAAGATTACAATAACGAAAGAACCAACCCAGAAACTATTAAATGGGCCTATTTGCACTTCAGGCATCAGTGCGGCAAAAACGACACCGCCAGCAAAAATACCTACAGCCAGTTTGGTCAGGACATATGCAACCAGAGATATAAGCGATAATACAGTACGGTTGACAGGTGAAAACCTTTTCTCCAGAAACTCAGGCATGGTAAATACTTTTGATCGCATGTAAAAAGGCACCATAACCCAGGCAAGGACCAAAAGGCACCAGGCATGCAACTCGTAATGAGCCATTGCAACACCATCGGTTGCACCTGTACCGGCAAGTCCTACTAGATGCTCTGAACCGATATTTGAAGAAAAAATCGCGGCGCCGATGATCCACCATCCCAAATTACGACCCGCAAGGAAATATTCACTTGAAGTCTTTGATTTTTTCTCTTTTAAATATGCCCACCATGCAATGCCGAAAACAAGGACAAAATAGAGAAAAATCAAAATCCAATCTATAGCTTGAAGAGTGCCCATGTTTAATATCTCCTTATCCTATTTAGTTGAGAATTGATATATTGTCGTTTGACGATACTCTTCGCCAGGCTTTAGAGTGCAGGACGGAAATTCCGGTTTGTTGGGTGTATCCGGATAGCATTGCGCTTCAAGGCAGAGACCGCTTCTCTTTTGATATGTGACTCCTTTGCCTTTTCTGGTTCCGTCAAGGAAGTTACCGGAATAAAATTGAACACCCGGCTGGTCTGTAAGAACGGTCATCAAGCGGCCGCTTTTCGGTTCGTATACTTCTGCAACGGCACGGACCTTCTTATCGTAGTTATTCAATACCCAGTTATGATCATATCCACCCGCAATTTTAAGCTGTTCAAAATCATCATTTATATGCGCACCTATCACGGTAGGATTGCGCAAATCCATGGGCGTGTTAGTAACGTCGAGGAGTTTCCCAATCGGTATAAGAGTATTGTCAACCGGTGTCATTGCATCGGCATTGATTGATATGACATGATCCAGAATGGTATTATTGAACGATCCGGATAAATTAAAATATGAATGCTGCGTCGGATTCAGCACTGTTGTTTTATCCGTCGTGCCTTTATACTCCGCCTTAAATTCATTATTCTCAGTCAAAGTATAAACAACAGATAATGTAACCGTGCCTGGATATCCTTCCTCGCCGTCCGCACTTATATATGTTAATTCGATAGCCGGTCCTGTTGTATCCTGGACCTCTTTAGCAGTCCAGAGCACTTTATTATAACCTACTTTACCGCCGTGGAGGTGATTCGGACCGTCATTCAAAGCCAGCTGGTATTCTTTTCCTTCCAATTTAAACTTGCCTTTTCCGATCCGGTTGCCGTAACGTCCGACAACAGAACCAAAGAATGTATTATCTTTTATGTAAGCGTCTAAAGAATCGTATCCCAGAATAACATCTTCGTATTTTCCGCTGCGGTCAGGAACCGTCATAGATGTAACAATTGCCCCGTAATTTATCACTTTCATCGTCGCGCCGGCTTTATTCTTTAACGTAAATTGATATACTTCACGTCCATCCGGCAGCTTGCCGTACAAGGTTTTTTCTATCATGCTTGTATCCTTTTTATTAATTGTGCACGAAATTGGAATAATTAATATTGACATCAATGCATAAAAGAATATCTGTTTTTTCATAATTTACCCTTTCAAAAAGATTGGTTTTATTTAATATTGGAATAACAAATACTCAAAGAATTTTATGCAACAATATATAATATGCACTTACGTTGATGCATATGCAAGCATATATTATGCAGATCAATAAAGCAGATACGGACTTTACCGCCTGATTATTTGTACTGAAGTTCAAATACTTAATTGTCGAAATTTTAGAATCAAATATTCGTTTTTTCCAGGACCATTCCGGAAGATCCACATCAAACCCTATCATTCATCACAGTACGGAAAAGGACTTCATTTATCCGCTTTTTTTAACCAGTGCTTTAATACTTCTTCTGCCCGCCGCTCTTAATTCTATACTTATACTATTATTCCTTGAGACTTACATTATAACCTTTAAAAAATAAGGCTATAAAGAATCATATTACAGCCACTTTGAATAAAAAAATATCCATTTTGCGCAATTATAAAATTATGGCAGGGATTGAAGAATAATCTGATATATTTCTAATTATTACTTGACATAATATGAAATATTTCTTATTATCATTCAGGATTTTTAGAATGACATTAACAGAACTCCGTAAAGAAAAACAGCTGAAGACCACGGACCTCGCCGCCAGGCTCGGGATTTCACAGGGATATTATTCCAATCTCGAACGCGGTAAACGGCCTTTCAATGATCTGCTCCTTAAGAAAACTGCTAAGATACTCGGAGTCCGCCTCTCAACTTTGCAGGAAGCCGTCAAATCCCAGCCGCTTGATTCATACAAACTCAAAAGCTGGATGTCCGGAATCAAGATAAACGGACTGCCGCTTATCAAATCCTTTTATTATCACCTGGAAACCAACGGCCTGGATATACGCAGTCTCGACGATTTAAAATTGAAGTTTGAAATGAGAAAATTTGTGGAAATCAATATCGGATTTTCTATCCTGGCGGAGTTATCGGAAAATAAAAATTTGCTCGGTCATATTCGCAATACCATCAATACGTATTCTTTTTCTCCAAAAACAAATATGTTTAACAAGAATAAGAATTCATAATAATTATGACTTCAATAGAAAAAATGCGAAATATCGCCGATATGCTGGCCGGCCAGCATAAGTATCCCGAGGCCTTCACTTTATACGATGAATTATATAAACAAATATGGAGTGTCTTCAGTACTGTACGCTACAGTTCATCGGGATACATAGATTATTTCAGTTTTAAGAAAGACGATATTAATCATATTATTCACAATCAGCGGCTCGAACCTATTCTGAATGCTTTGTGCTTTAAGAATTTAAACCTTACGCTTACATCCGCTCTCAGCGAGTTTGCCTCTGTTATTAAAGGCCGAATCCGGTGTGTTAATGCATCATTTCAGGTACGAAAATACACGTCAGTCGATTCGGTTTTTACAGAATTTGCGATACTTTATTCACTCACACTCCAACCTGCACATCAGCGGAAAATAGGCCCCATTTTCAATTACGCGGGGACAGTACTCGACGGCAATAAAAAGGTCAAGCGAATCCTTGCTCTCTACTCAAGAAAAATGAACGAAAAGCTTCTAATTGAATATGCCCTTTCCAACAAAATGAACCGTTTGAACAAACTTAACCATCTTCTGCTCGATTATCTTTTAATATCAGGAGAACGGAAATCCGATTTGTTTAAAAAAGTCTCAAAAACAATCGACCCTCTCTCTTATACCTATCATTATTCAGATTATGCCCGCACTTCCGGGCGCCAAAATAATCATGAACGTAAAAGTTATCAGGATCCATCAACAAAGCGTGCTTTTTCTCCTGCTACAGCAACCGAAGAGCAAAAGAATGTCTATTACGGCAAATTAATCGGATTAAAAGGAAAAGTAACAAAAGAGCAGATACGTTCCAATTACATTGATCTTATCGCCCAATACCATCCCGATAAGGTGCAGCATTTGGGTCCTGAATTAAAAGAACTCGCTGAAACCAAATCTAAGGAAATAAACGCGGCGTATGAATGGTTAAAAACAAAATATCGTTTCTGATTTATCCCCCTCGTTACTATACTCCATCCCCCACGTTCCCAATTTTTCTTGGGAACGTTCTTTTTTATCTTATTCAATTATTATCCATTTTTCATTTTAAAATAGTTAAGCCGAGTTCACGCTCCAGCAAATCGACATATTTATCTGGATCAAAAAGTGCTGCAGTATGTCCGAGCTTGCCCAGATTCAAAACCTTTACCGGACGATTAAACAATTGCTCATACCGCGGGAGATCAGACTTTCGCTGAGTAGGGTCATTTTCAGCGCTCAAGACAATAACACGGCCAGTCCAATTCTTATAAGCTGCAGAAGTGACAATCCCCTTTTTTAAAATATCGACAGCAACTGTAAAATGCGACAACACATCAGAGCGTGTCAAATCATTTTGTATGATTTTACGTATGATCTCCAGCCATTCAGCCCGCTCGGATTCTTGAACATTAATATGTTTATTTAATTCTTTTGAAAATTTTTCTTTAAGCATCTTTTCGGGAAGGATTCGCATAACAGCAGTAACAATATTCAACATAGGAGACCAGGCTTTGCCTATAGCATTAACCGGACCAGAACTTGATAGTATAAGCTTTTCAACCGCATGGACATTGCGCGCTAGATAGGCCTGCGCCAGTATTCCGCCGTAAGACTGGCCGCCAAGAACGAATGATGTAATTTTTTCCGTCCGCAGAATGGCGTCCAGACCGGCAAAAAAATCGTCTATGGAATGCACAGGCGGATAGTCAGGTGCTATAACAACATGATTTTTCGCAAGCTTTTCCATAAAAGCAAATCCAAGCGCCGCACGGCGCATTCCGCCTGTAAGCCATAAAATTGGTTCGCCGGTACCAAGAATATAGTAGCGCCAGGTTGTATTGTTGATACTTATGCTCTTCCCATACCGGCTAGAAAATAAATTTATTTGTTCGATGACACTCAAATAATTTTCCAATACCTGCGTAAAAGTAATTTTTTAATGCTTCGTTTCAATAAATCCCATTTCCTTCATCCACTGTTCACATAATTCTGTCCAGAGTGCTGTTGAGCCGGGATTATCCCGAAGCGCAATTTTATGCGCGCCCTGCGGAAAAATATGCAGACTTGCAGAGATACCGCTGTCAAGAAGCGCCTTATGAAATACCAGGCTATGGTAGACCGGAACGACATTGTCGTTCTGCGCGTGAACAATAAATGCCGGCGGTGTTTTTGATGTAACACGAAGCTGGTTCGAATATTCGGCAATCATCTTTTCAGATGCGTTATCACCGAGAAGTCCCTTATGAAAACCATACCCTTTCATTCCAAAATCAATAACCGGCGAAACAAGGATCATAAAATTCGGCACATATGAATATCTATCCAGCGAATCGCCTGCTGCGGCAACATCTTCCGAATGTGTTCCAATAGTTGAAGCAAGATGTCCGCCGGATGAGGTTCCCAAAACCCCGATTTTATCCGGATTAATGCCCCATGAATTTGCATATGCTCTAATTATACGCAATGCGCGCTGTGCATCCTGAAGAGGAGCTATGGAATGATCTTTTAAATCAACAGAATTCGGTAAACGATATTTCAGCACAAACGCGCTGATACCGAATGTGTTAAACCACTTGGCTAACTGCAGTCCTGAAATGTTATATGCTTCATGATGATAACCTCCCCCGGGAAATATCACAACAGCGCCGCCCTTATTCTCCTGCTTTGATGTAAGGAACACCCACATTCCTGGCAGACCCACACGGTAAATCCGTTCATTCGATATGCTGTCAGGCAAAATTATGCCCCTTGAGTTCGGCATTTTATCTGCAGTCCATAACGGTATATATTCCTGAGAAAAAGACTGTACAGAATACAATATCGCCAAAGCTAAAATAATCTTTTTCATTTTTTATTCTTCTTTAATATTTCTTCTTATAGAGAAATTGCCGTATAGGTAAGTTATTTATCCGGAATATCTTTTAATAAATGATCTATTGCCGATTCGCGGTCTCTGAATATTGTAATATTCTGACCTGCATTTCTCGTAACTGTCTCGGCAAAATCGTGAGAGTGATCCTCCGGCCTTACCAGCACAGCTACCCGCACTCCTGTACTTATTCCGGGTGTTCTCCTGACATCTTTATGTGCAAACTTATATGTATCAATGATCGGTTCTGTATTTGTTGCTTCAGTTACGTCCATTAAATGCCGTTTTATGCCCAGTCTCTCGCCAAGAGCGTGCGCCTCAAGCGTACGCTCCATAATAAGCTTGCTATTTAACTGCCCGCAATGTTTTGCCACAATATATTTTCCATCTTCCGATAAAAAAATTTTATATGAAATATCATTTCCCATTTATCCCTCCTGTTTTCCCGACTGCCGGCAAATTAGTCCGTCTTCTTTATCCACCTTCATTATAGTTATACAATCACTTCATGAGTAAAAGTTTCTTTGTGTTACAAAGTGTCCCCGCTTGAAGCCTGTAGAAATATACTCCGCTCGAAATACCTGCACCGTTGAATGTAACGTTGTAATATCCCGCATTCTGTATCCCATCAACCAAAGCAGCGACTTCCCTTCCGACCACATCATAAATCTTTAATGTAACTAAACCTTTTACAGGCAATTGATAATTTATAATGGTCGTCGGATTAAACGGATTTGGATAATTCTGTGACATATAATAATATTTAGGCATACCTGTATTGTTCTCTGAAATGAATGTTGTTCCCTTAACTGTAGCATTAATTATCCAAAGCATAGATCCGTTTGAATCATCGGGATTTCTTTCTGTTGATTCAAAGACAATTCTATCATCGGTTGACCAGGAAGGGGCGCCGTCGTAGCCTGAATAATCAGTGACCCGGATTAATTGTCCTGTTTCCAGGTTTTTTATAAAAATATTTGCATAAAGCAATGTCCCGTTATCTGCGCTATAAACGATCCACTTTCCGTCAGGTGAGAAGGTAGCATCTGTTTTATCACCCGGATCCGATCCAGTTACGTTCTGTTTATTTGAACCGTCTACGTCCATTGTCCAAATATCCCAGGTATCTCCATCAAAGGCCTGATAGAGAATTTTGTCGCCGGCGGGAGACCAGCTTGGCTGATTTGCGCTAATGTTGGTATCGGTTAATTGAAAAGGTCCTTGTGTTCCGTCGATTTTATATGTTTCAACAATACCTCTATTTGGATTATGAAAATAATGTGCCTCATATGTAATCCATTCGCCGTCCGGTGAAAAGCCCGGTTCCCAGCACATTCTATCCGACCAGGGTGATATTCTAACAGCACTTCCGGGCAATCCGTGAGGATCCATTATATGAACCTGATCTCCATTGCCGCTTTTTTCTGAAGAGAATATCACTCTATCTATAACAGGATTCCATGTTAAACCCGGCATATTTACATTGCTTTCTCCGTCTGTCGTTAAAGATATAATTGAATAATCTTCCAACTCAATTAAAAGTATATCAGCTGGATATTGATTATAACCGCTTTTCCAGTTTGTACACATTATAAATTGATTGTCGGGGGACCAGCTTCCGTTCTGCAGGCTGCCCTGATAACTGCTTGTTGATACTGCCACTAACACTGCCGGGTCATTTCGCTGTGAAATTCCTTCAGCAGCTGCGAGAATTAACACTATTATAACCTGTAAAATTCTCATGCTTTTATAAGTGTAAAATCCAGACTAAATATTTACGGCTAAATATAAAAATTTTTCACAGATAAAGGATAAGAAATAATGCAAATAAAATGTATTAATAAAAAAGCACTTTAATTTCCCATCCGCTATAAATCTTTGTTTGTATTTATCTCTTCTGCATCGGCTGATAATTATTTTTTAAAAATCGTTTTCAATACGCCGATCGGACAGCTCTCAACACAGCGCTGACAAAGAATGCAATCACCTTTGCTAATACTTGTGCCCGATTTCACACGCCGGGCTACAGGAATATCCATCGGACATACTTCTGTGCACACATTACAATCGGTGCACATCTCAGCGTCGCCGGAAACATGTAGAAGCGCCGAACGGCTGGTCCAATGCAGTATGAAACCAGCAGGACAAAGGTATTTGCAGAATGCGCGTTGGTCTTGCAAATACAGTGCCATCGCGATAGAGACCACATAGTAAACGGCAATACCGAATGCTACAGACCAAAAGCTTTCAGTACGTATACCTTTAGAGGTTAAAGCAAAAAGAACAGCAGCTATTAAGCTGATGCTTATTCCGACGAGCGGCATCCAGACCCAAACACCTTTACGCCTGCCTGAACCTTTTCCGATCGGAAGACGCTCTAATACCATTGCACGCCAGCACCCCCATCTGCACAGAACACGACCAAAAATGAGCGGTCCGACAATTGTAGTTATCATTGTGTGACCGATAGCCGGACCTGCTATTCCCAGAATCAAGAGTTCGAAGAATCCATCTATATCGAGGTTGACGGCGTCGATCAATGAGAATAAAAGAATTCCCAATCCGCCTGAGGCCAGAACAAACCACCGCCACCACTGTTTAAGGGCGGTGTGAGCGAAAGCATAACCGATGAGAAAGGGACCTTGTAGACCAGAAAAAAAGAGAGCGATAGCAAGACCAAATGCATTTCCCCGGAGAAGTATTATTGCACCCAACGGCCATAAGACAAGAATAGCAAAAGTGCTGTAGACGAGCAACGCACGACTGACCTTATAGTGGTTTGTACTCTCCTTGGTCAAGGGATCCTTTAAAAAGGATTCTTTCAATTTCTTATATACCTTTCCCACTTACAGGCCTATTACAAAATGTACTAAATTAAAAATTTTTGTACTAAAAATCATATTAACTATAACTTCATATTTCGCCCTCTATTTTAAAATACATAGGAAAATGATATTTTGAAACACCACGATAGTTATATAGACTCGCATGACTGTTTTATAATTTATGCCAAGATCGCTCGCCAATCGATACGCCGGTTGTTGTTGATAAAAACCAAGTGTGATTTTCAACTCCCGGCGAAGAAGATGGCTTCCTTTTTGTCTCTGGCATTTATTGCATTTTACATATCCACGTTTTGTTGTACAGACTTTGAACGATCCGCAAAATACACACTTTCTGCCGTTCAAAAAGTTGTCATGATAACTGATTTTGCTGTAACTCACCATAAAATAATATACTTATAATTATTCTACGGTTACATTCTTACATAATCACCTTTTTTTTGTTGGTTTGTTCATTTATGAAGACCGTCTTATTTTAATCTGAATAGCTCCTTCAATTTTCTTATCCGCGATGAATATTAAATATCCGCCGCCGCCTGCACCTGATAATTTCCAGCCGTATGACCGGTTCTTATATCTATCAATTACCTTGAAAATATCATCATATACCATGTTGGGAAACATTTTAACCTGTGCTTCAAATGATTTTTTTAAAAATATACCATACTCTTTTATTTTTTTGTTTAGAATAGATATCCAGCACATTTCAGCTGCATCACTTAACGCCTTCGCATTTTCTTTATTTATCTCAGTGTTATCCAGGACATCGTATCCGTTAACTCTCGGGCCCAATGTTATAAGATAGATATGTCTTTCAAGCCATGACAAAACATCCTCATCGCATATCGATGTAATTTTTGCAGGCCAGTAATTTCCCTCATAGTCGAGTTTATTTAATCCAGGCATCACAATTCCTATTGAGTCCTGTGAGCCGGCAATAATTTTTGTTCCCGGCGGATTTTCATAACTGAAAAGCATTTTTGCAAGTTTTTCTCTGTCTCCGGGCGGTACGTCTGTATGCCAAAGCTCAATGGCTTTTCTTCTTGTACTTGAAGCCATTCCGCTTCTTTCATTGAACTCAATTGTCGGTTCAATGGATATGGTTATGACTGGACCTTTTGAATATATCCCGACGAAAGGCTGATCAAGCCACCCGCCTGCAAGATCAATGCGAAACGGCATAGTGCATTCCTGCCTGAGTGCAGTAGTGGAGCGGGAAGGGAGATTTCCGTATGGTACTCTTTTTAAAACTAGATATTCTATCCCCTTTTTTTTGCAAAATTCTTCTTTGGCCGGAGTATTCCCATCTTCGTTGACTATAAAAATATCGGGATTGACCATTTCAATTTCTTTAGAAAAATCCATTATACCGCTTCCTGTATTAATCATGGATTGTTTCACATACTTCAAAGAATCAATCATATATTTTCTTTCATCCTGATTGTTTATCGGATACTTTCCTTTCAAATTGTAAACAGTCTTATCTGATCCTAATCCGACATACACATCTCCGTGCAGGGCTGCTTCCTGAAAAAAAGCAATATGACCGCTATGGAGCATATCATAACAACCGGTTACAAAAACCTTTTTCTTCATACTCATTTTGAAACAACCGCTCCTTTTGTTTTTTATGAAATACTTCTGCCACACTCTTCCATGAGATCTTCATGCTTTTATCAATTCATCAATTATTTTTGCTTTAAGATTTTTTCACATTCCATCTTCCTTTGGCAGAAATGATACTGTATTTTCAATGATTGATTGAGCTTAAATATTGCCTGATGCAGTCGTTTTAATCAGATCGACAATAATTGATATTGAACAAGAATCAAGAGAAAGAAATAATCTCCGATTTAACCGCACTTATGCAAATTAATCAACGATGGTTTTTTACCTGTTTTTCCACCCATGGATAAGTCAGCTTAATACCTTCCTCAAGATTTATTTTTGCTTTCCATCCGATTGAATAAATGCGTTCATTTGAAAAATTTCTAGACTGAACACCGACAGGTCCCTGGACATGTTTTATTTTTATTTTTTTACCGGCAACTTTAGCCACAGTATCCACCAATTCATCGACAGTTACATATTGCGGACAGCCAATATTAACAGCTCCATGCAAATCTGAATGCATAATAAGAAATATTCCGTCTACCATATCGCTGACATAAGTGTAAGATCGAATTGCAGATCCGTCACCCCACACTTCAACAATCCCGCCATCCTGCACCTCGGCAACTTTTCGGCACATTGCGGCCGGTGCCTTTTCGCGGCCGCCCATCCAGGTTCCTTCCGGACCGTAGCAATTTTGAAATCTTGCTATACGTACCTGTATTCCATAACGACGTTCATAGGCCTGAGCGATTCTTTCTGAATAAAGTTTTTCCCACCCATATTCATTATCCGGATGTGCAGGAATTGCTTCTTTCTCTTCCATTTCCGGTTCGCCGGGTTTCATATCCCGGTAGACACACACCGAAGAGGAGAAGAAATAACGCGGCACTCCCATTTGAGCAGCCAGATCTGTCATATAAATATTTATAAGGGCGCTATTGTGCATTATTTCGGTTTCTGCCGAATGGATAAATCCCATTCCTCCCATATCAGCCGCCAGCTGGTAAACTTCATCAAACGTGCCGGATCCCAGCGTAAGAGCTTTACGACAATTTTCTTCTATACGAAGATCGAGCAAAAGAAATTCATCAGCTGCATCCGGCGACCACTCGTGATTTTTAATATCAATTCCTCGCACCCAGTACCCTTCTTTTTTTAGCTTCTTCACAAGATGTCCTCCGATAAATCCCCCTGCCCCGCAAACTAATGCTTTTTTCATTTAGACCTCATTTATTATTGATATGATTATAATTTTATTTCTCATTTATTTTAATCAAACTAACTATTTAACGTATCCGCAGGATTCGCCAATAATCAACTTCGGTTTTAGAAATAATCTATATTTTTTCCTGCTATTTGGATGTTCAATTTTTTTTAATAATATTTGAACCGCGTTTCTTGCAAGATCTTCTATCGGTTGCAGGACATATGTTATTGCAGGTCTAAAAATTGACTGACCTGGAATTGCGTCAAATCCTATCAGTGATATATTATCCCGAATAGAAAGCTTCATAGATTGGACGGCTTTGATCGTTCCAATTGTCATTATACTATTGAAAGAAAATATAGCTGTTGGAGGATCTCGTCTTCCGAGCAGATCTTTGACAGCTTCATATGCCAGCGATTCCTGAAAATCACAGTTTCTAACATATAACTCGGGATCTTTGATATTATGTTTTTTCATAACATCTAAAAATCCGCGAAATCGTTCTATATCGGGATAAATCAATCCCGGACCTTTCAATACCGCAATTTTTTTATGACCAAGCGAAACAAGATACTCCACAGCCTCAAATGCGCCGGCATAATGATCTGTTAAAACATAATCAGATTTAACTTTCGGGATAAATCGGTCCGCTACAACAAACGGCATTTTAGATTTTATTAAATAAGATACAGTATCGCAGGAATGCGGAACAATAATAATACCGTCAACCCTGTGAGAATGCAGTAAACGAACATGATTCATTTCATGCTTGATATCCTCACCGGTGTCGCCTAATAGCAGGGTATAGTTAAAAGATTTTGCATGTTCTTCCAAGCTTCGAAACCAGCTGTTAAAAAAAGTATTTTTGATATTCGGCATTACAACACCAAGAGTGTAGGTTCTTTTTCTAACAAGTGATTGCGCAATGTGACTCGGCTGGTAACCAAGATGTTCCATTGTCTGACAGATTTCCTGATAAGTTTTAGCGCTTACTTTATCCGGATTATTAATAACACGGGAGATAGTCATAACCGAGACTTTAGCTTTTTTTGCTACATCGCGAATAGTCAGCATGTAGAACCGCCTCACTGCAAATTGATAATTAATTGAAGAAAATGTTAAACGTTTAACATTTTATATATATAAACTTACAATAAATTATGGTGTTTGGCAAGTACTTCTATACAACTAAATGAAGATCAGGTCGGCCGACCGGTTCCTAAGGTAAACAGATTTGACTTCCCCGACATACAGATTGTTTTCTTGACAGTTCCGGATTGCTCAGATATCAATATGCAGAAAAGTGCGCATAAGAAAGCCTATAAAGAAACTGAACGCTGCAATGCCCAGGCTCAATCCGGCCATCTCAAGAAATCGCTTTCCGAACGGTTTATCCATGGCTACCGAGATGTAATAGTTGAACAAGGCAATGATTATAATAGCCTCGGCCAGCGTGCAGCCTAAACATAAATAGTAATTTTCTAGAATCAGATAAGGCAAAATTAGAAGCAGCACAGTGACCAGATAGGTCACGCCTGTATAAATCGACGCCCTCAACGGATTCTTTACAGTTTCCTCGGCACGCGTTGACAGGTACTCGGATGCTCCCATCGACAATGCGGCCGCAATGCCGGTGATAGAACCTGTCAGGGCAATCAGCTTTGTATCTTGTAGTGCTAAAGTCAGACCCGCCAGTGCACCGGTTAGCTCCACCAGTGCATCATTCAGGCCCAAAACCATTGAACCTGTGTAACGCAGCTTTTCTTCGTCCAGCAGTTTGAGCAAAGCTGTCTCATGTTGGTTCTCTTCACGTATGACGGCTTCTGCTTCGGGAATAACGTCTTTCAGCTGCTCATAACTGCCCTGAGCATCTTCCTCCCCGCGTTCCATCAGCTTGACGCCGAAGGTAAATCCGAAGATACGGCTGATCCAATAATATTTCCAGATTCTCCAAGTCGATGGTTGTACATCCTGTTTTGTATAAGTTCGCCAGGTATGGTAATGCTGTAATTCCTGTTCGGCTATGTTTTCCAGTATCCGGCAATTCTCAGGAACCTTGATCCTCTTCGCCAGCTTTGTGTAGATGTGATGCTCGGTTATTTCATTTTTTTGAAAGACGAGCAGTTTCTTGCGCAGTTGCTCACTTATATTCATTTCACTTACCCTTCACAAAAGTGTTCTGTTACTTCGGTAATTAAATCATTGTTGAGAATAATATACCAATATTACTCATCTAAGACACCTGAACCAAAGTATTTATACGTTTTTCTTCTGTTTCATACAGATAGAACTCGTTATGCTTTAATTACTAAATAAGATTAAACACAAAAGGGCATACAGAAATAATTCCGAATAAAATACGGGATAAGCAACATACTTCTCAATGGAAATTATACTAGTCAATCAAGCCGCAAGAGGAGAAAAAACGTACTAATGCATAAGATGTAGTATGAAACATTTAAGTGAAGACCTAAATAAAGCCGTCAGACGGTACGAACCGCAGTATTAGCTGTGTCTTTAACTATCTTATCAAAGTACATAGCAAAAGATCTATAAAGAAAATGTGTCCATTTCCCGAAGGGGACAATAACCAGAGCCCATTGTACCAGTATAGTAAGATGTAGCAGGTATAGCCAAAAGTATGCTGAGAGTAATCCAAGGTCGATCAGTAACCTGACAGCACAAGCTGAAAGTCCCATTAGTAAGAGCCAAATCACAAAAAACCAATCGGAAGGGTGTGAAAAAGAACTTTTTTCCGTTTTCTTACGCATGCGATTGAAGATAAAGTGAAATGAGACAATAAAAACTACAGCACTGAGAAAGTAGCCAAGGACAATAATTAATATATTTGTAGCAGCGAACCAATCCAAAACTACAGTGGTAAACAGTAAACCCATGTAGCCAATCACGACGATAAAATGTTCAAACCACCAGATCTTGTTGCTCATTTCATCATTACATGACAAAGTGCGCTTCTGAGTGAACATATGTATAAATAACTCGGGGAGAGATAGAAAATAGGTTTTGATATGCAGTTTTTTTGTCTGTTTCCAAACCGTTGCGTACCACATTCGTATTATATTCGGCAGGAGAATGACTGTAAAGACGGAGGCAATGGCCATTATTTCAAAGAGGTGTCCGTAATGCATCCATTCCGCCTGATTCCAAATGCCGGAGAAAAACAATCCGAAAATACCTATGGCAATAAACAGAAAAGCTGCGATATATGCTGATAGATTCCGGTACAATAGCCCGGAAAGTCCGGTCCAGTCATAGCAGGATATAAGATAGCGTCGCAGCGACATCATAAGCTCACCCGGCTGAGCAAGCTGCGGACAGTGCGTTGAGCATTCGCCGCAGTAATAGCAAAGCCATGGTTTCAGCGATCCCTTGACATCCTCGCTGAGTCCCAGAACGCTGAAACGTACCATTTCTCGTGGAAATGATTCTTCCTCATTCGACAGAGCGCAAACGGCTGTACAAGTCCCGCAGTTGTAGCATGCGT
This sequence comes from Bacteroidota bacterium, assembly GCA_016928255.1. GTDB lineage: Bacteria > Bacteroidota > Ignavibacteria > UBA10030 > UBA10030 > Fen-1298. Next base: position 7,389 of record JAFGLB010000156.1, on the reverse strand, counting down.
TAAAGTCAACGGCACCGTATTTTACCAGTTTTTTCCCAAATTTCAGATCCGGGCTTGACATTATTTTTTCCCTTGATAAATATAATACTCATCCTTATCATCGACACCGACTACCTGTATCCAGCCAAATTTCAGCATAGACATAACATAATAAAGTGCTTCTGAACGGTTTATTCCCGTCTGAGCGGCAATCTGTGGAATAGTACAACCCTCATTGCCCATTGCATCTAAAATCTTTTTTTTAACGGCGTTGAACTGCTTCAAGCTGTCTTTGACTTCTTGTGCGACTTGAAAAGAGTCTCGCTTTATTTTATAAGTTTCCCGCTTTTCGTCTTTCATAAAACTATCGTCATTTTATTTACAGCTCCTGGGCCAACACTCCGATCATCTTCTCTACTTCATCATCACTAAATGTTTTCAACTGGATAGCGTTTACCGGGCAGACAGGCAGACACATACCGCACCCTTTGCAGACTGTCATGTTTACAGAGGCAATCTCTTTACCTTCTAAGTTGATTTGAGTAACAGCATCAAATGGACAAGCTTTAGCACAGGCTCCGCACCATGTGCACAGTCCGGCATCAATCTCGGCCACAATCGGCTCAACCTGCAGTGTATCCCGGCTGACGAATGAGTAGGATTTAATTGCTGCCGAGAGGGCGGAATTTATAGCTTCCACGACATTCTGCGGACCCTGGCAGGCACCAGCTATGGTAACACCATCAATCACAGTTTCTACCGGACGGAGCTTCATATGGATTTCATTGAAAAACCGATCCCGGCCTCGAGGGAGTTTCAAGATTTCGCTGATTCGTCCATGAGAACGCGGTACCATACCGGTAACCAGTACAACAAGATCGGCATCAACTTCAATCTCTCTTCGATTAGTTAGAATATCATTTATACAAACGATGGTACGATCGTTCTTTCGCATTACTCGTGGCGGTTCATCTTCAAAGGACTGCAGAAAAACCTGACCTTGTTTCGAGGCTTCATAGAAGAACATTTCCTGTTTGCCGTAGGTACGGATACCTCGTGTAAAGTGAAAATGAGAAAGATCATGGAATTTTTCTCCTGCCTTGATCGCGGCACAGATTGTTGTCGAGCAGCAATAGCGAGAGCAGTATTTATTCTCACCTTCCAGCTGACGACTGCCGACACAGTAGATATATGCAATAGTCTTAACTTGCCGGCCATTCCATTTTAACTCCTTGTCGTTGATTGCGACCAGGCGCTTGAACTGAGGCAAAGTGATAACATTGTCATACTCCTCATATCCAAACTCTCCTTTTCTAGGCGTGTATGGGTCAAATCCCGTCGCAACCAGGATCGATCCAACATCGATCTCGATAATCTTTTCTTTCTGGGAAAAATCAATCTTATCGCATTCCTTTTCGCATTTGCCGCAGCGTGTACAATTCTTCATATCGATCACTGCAACCAGCGGGTACTGACTCGGAAAGTTGTGATAGATAGCTTTACGTTTTGTAATGGAAAAATTAAAATCATCGATTACCTCGACCGGGCAAACCTCTATTGCCCGGCGCATTTTTTCCTTTTCGCAGAAATCTTTAATGTAGCGCGGTGTGATTTTAATCTTTACCTTGAAGTTGCCTTTACTGCCGCTGCTTTCGATCAGCTCAGCGCCGGTAAACAGCGTGATATCCTTGTCCATCACAACATCGTTATAGAAACGGGTAACCAAATCCTTACCGGTTTCTTCTGTGAGGCAGAGAACATCCCACTGTGCAACTCGGCCGCCTATGAAATGTTCTTTTTCAATTAGATATACTTTTACTCCCATCTTAGCAAGAGATGTAGCGGCTTTCATGCCTGCCACACCTGCACCTATAACCAAAACAGCTTGCTGTGTCTGTATCTCGATTGGCTCGATCGCTGTGGCAAAACGGACTTTAGCAATGGCGGCTCTCACTAATTGGACTGCCTTAGCCGTAGCGCCTTCTTTATCGTCTGAATGAGCCCAAGATGCCTGCTCTCTTATATTAGCGTGTACATACTCATACTTGTTCAATCCGGCCCTCTCAGCCACAGCCTGAAAGGTAGGCAGGTGCAGTTTGGGCGAACAGGAAGCTATGACGAAAGAGTTAATCACCCCGTTCTGGATATCGTTTATAATCTCCTTTTGACTTGAATCGGCGCAAGCAAATACCATAGTCTTCGCCAAAACTACGTCTGCTTCCTTTTCTGCGCTCGCCCGAACTTTTTCCACATCTACATAGTCCGAGATATTGCAGCCGCAGCGGCAAATATATACGCCGATTTTTTTGCTCATATCTTCAGGGCCATTTGTTTGATATATCGAATCGCTTCCATAGAAGCGGCTCCTGCCGACAGTATAGTATCAGGAATATCCATCGGACCGTAAGTTGTGCCTGCTAGAAAAACTCCCTCAATGCTGCTCAAAGCCGGATTGAAGAATAAATCATTTTGTCTGGCAAAATGGAACTCATCTTTCTCCCAGCGATCATCAGAAAAAAAACCGGTCGCATCTTGATTGGCAAGTACTCCTGCCGATAAAACAACAAGGTCATGCTCAGCTTCCTTCAGTTTTCCGGTACATATATCCTCGTAACGCAAAATAAGACTGCCATTTTCCTTTTCACTTATTGTACCTACTTTGCCCTTGATAAAGTTCACACCCATCCCTTTAGCTTGCTCGTAGAATTCTTCGAATCCTTTTCCGTACGAGCGAATGTTGATGTAATATATAGTTACGTCCGCCATAGGCAGTGCACCCATCAGAAGCTGCGCTTGCTTAATGGAATACATACAGCAAATCTGTGAACAGATAGGATTGTTCACTGTACGGTCACGCGAACCGACACACAATACATAGGCAATCTTGTCGGGAATTTTTCCGTCACCCGGACGCAGCACGTGATTATACGGCCGTGTCGGCGCCAGCAGACGCTCCATCTGCATAGCTGTAATTATATTTTTAGCCTGGCCGTATTGGAAACGCTTGATTTGAGCCGGATCGAATAGATTGAAACCGGTGGCTATAATCACCGCTTTGATAATTACCTGGAACTCGATAGGTTCTTGAGTAAAATCGATACATTTAGGCGGACAAACACGTTCACAAGCACCGCATAAAGTGCAGTGTTCTATATCTATAGCCGCCACTCGCGGGCAGGCTATGCTGAAAGGTATATATGCAGCTTTACGTCCAACCATCTCGTACTGGTATTGATCCGGAACGACTACCGGGCATGCCATTTCACACAGCTGACAGCCGGTACATGCACTCTCGATAACATATCGGGGATTGCGAACGAGCAAAGATTTGAAATAATGCATGTCTTGCTTCTTGATCGATTTTATCACCGTATTTGTAAAGATAGTTACATTGGGATGACGCGCGACTTCAGATATCTTAGGAGTGGTGATGCAAGCACCGCAATCCAAAGTAGGAAACACTTTGCTCAGCATAATCATTTTGCCGCCCAGTGTCAGGTCTTTTTCAACCAAAAGAACATTAAGCCCGTTGTTACCCAGGTTTATGGCTGTCTCGATACCGGCAATACCTCCGCCCACAACGAGTACGTCGAAACTCAGCTTTTCAACTGCAGCCATAGAATCATTTACCTTTCTGCAGTGCTTCATTAAAGCTTTTCATGTGCTTGACAAACGATTCGCTGCAAACTGAGCAAATCGCTGCCATTTTCAGGCGGGCTGGATTGATATTTTTTTCTTTCATCAACTCATGAGTTTGTTTGACCAGGATGCCGGTCTTTGCAGTACAAGACTCTCCATAGGGACAATCACTGCCGTCGGCGGCAATAAAGACTCCATCAAAACCCTGGTTAAAGGCATGTAAAATCCAGCGTGGTTTAATAGCACTGGAACAAGGTACCGCGATAGTATATACCTTCGAAGGATAATACAGCTTTAAAAGTCCTGCCATATCTATGGCAGGATCTGAAATTTTTTCTGTAGAAAATACGAGAATCCTGGCGTTATTCTTTTTAACCACCGGCACACCTGCTATTTCTTTTTAAGGAATATCTTGAAATAGCCGCTCTCTTCTATCGTACCTAAGTATTCATGACCCTGTTTTGTGCACCACTTCGGAATATCCACTTTACTGCCTTCATCAGCCGAGAGAACTTCCATGATATCGCCGGCCTGTATAGTACCGATAGTCTTTTTAGCCTCCAACAATGGACCGGGACAAGCTGTACCGCGGGCATCTACAGTTTTATTTGCTTTCAATTCCTTCAATTCTTCTATGGTCATTTTTTTTCCTTTTAATTAAATGAACAAATGAATATCCGCTTCTTGTGCACTGGTAATATAAGCGTTAATTCCGCATATATCATCAGCCAGATCGACAAAATCTTCCAATTTTTCACCGCCCCATATTTTTCCCGCTAAACCGCAGATATGAATTTTCACATTAGTCAGTGATTTAGCTTCCCTAAAAAATTCAATCCAAGTCTTGACTTTAAGTCTACTCAGAGATTCTATAAACTCTTTTTTCAGGTTCGCATTTTCCGCCATTGAGAGCTGTTCAAGATTGTCGCCTATTTCTTTCTTGAATGCCCGAGCTCCTTGCAGAAGCACATAGACATCCACATCCATATCGTCCGCTGCTGCACCGCTTAGAATAACTCCCGCTGCAGTCAGCTTATCCAAACTGCCGCTAAAAAGTGCCAGGCACATCTTTTTTCTTTCCATAATTGCATTATCCTCCATTTTAGACATCGGGAATTACATCGGAATCCAGTTTAATTATTGTTTTCTGCACAGAGAATTACTTTGTTCTGAGTAACCGTCTATTAATACCAAATTCCGTTTTTTTTAATTAATGCATTATACTTGTTCTTTCACTAATATTCAAGACGGATATAGAAAAGTTTTTTATTTACCGAAGGATCGTTTCGGGTACCTAAAAATATCTTTCAGCCAATCATTTTAAGAAATTGTCTTGCGACAGACCCGTAAATCCTATAGATTGTTATTACCCTCCCTGCTCCCGCTGCATTTTATATACAGTAATGAAGATTGCAAAACTGTGCTGCAATACGTGCCTTATAATTAGCTTCAATAACGAGAATTATATCTGCCCATTGAATGTCATCTGCAGAAATCTGATAATTACTCTTACTGCTTACGCCTGCCGGGCGGACGTTTAAGCGTTCATCTTTTCGACATAAAAATTCAGCCGTTGGACTTCGCCATTTATTTCTACCACAAACGAAAAGAATATTTGGCTTCAAATCTTGTTTCGTATATAAATTGGCTGCCGCTTACAATTTTTATATTAAAAGAACCTGCCGACTTTGGCTTCCGGTTTATTCCTTTTTCTGCTGTCTCCTGAGATTATCAATTAGGAGGTACCAATTATGATTACCAATCTCTAACTATTCGTGCTCTATAATCTCATCCATGTGACGATCTGCTGATATTACTAATCACTCAGAATCAATAGAAATAAATCCACGCTCATCTCCTAGCCAATAAACATAATCCCAATCTTTTAAGCGGCGCAGCCAAGGAAAAAGCCGGGTTGAGTGCGTTGTTATAGTTATTTTCCCTAATATTCTTCCATCTCTATTTATTATTACCTTCGGAATACGCCTTTCTTTCGCGTTGGAAATAGTTGTCGATTGCCTTTTTTAAATCTTTATATTCGGAAGAATCTATTTCTGAACTTATATCTATTACGCTTGGATTCCATGCTTCTTTTGTCTGTTTATCAAAATTGGGCACAATAATGTAAGTATGCCCTGCTTTAAATTGTGAGTTAATAGAGTTTGCGCTCTTGGATGTATATATCTTATCGCCATACATATTTGCCCATTTAACATCGATAATATGCTCACCGGGTAAAAGCTCAATAAAGCCTGTGGATGTCGTTTTAATTTTTTGTCCATCAACGGCCTTAAAAAATATTTCTTGAGAATAAGGGTCTTTGTGGGTGACAATAGCGACTTCTTCGCGGGATAAAGGTTTTCCTGAATAACTGCGTATATAATCCAAATCTAGAATTGATTCTAAAAGAGTAGAACACCCAGAGAAACTAATCAAAACAAAAAAGGCCATTAAAACTTTTTTCATGTTTTTCTCCTATTGTTTCGAATTTTTCCTATAGCAATGGCGCATCCTTTTAACAACACGGAACAAGCCCCAAAAAAAACTTTTCGGAGTAAATAAGTCCCGATTCAACCCGCCAAAAAGCATGGCGGGCAGGCAGACTTACTGTTTCTCAGGTAAATCGTGGTCGAATCGAGCCTGCCTGCCGTAGTGCCTATGGCACGTAGGCAGGGATCCCGCTCCGCGGTATGCACACAACACGCTGCCGCACTGATTAACTATAAACTTAATAATAAAAACCTAAACCCACCATTAGCAATGTGCGTTTTTTGCATCCCGCGCTCTATGCGGGACGCGTTTTTTTATTCCGCTTTTCAGAATCCCGCTTATTGAGCGGAATCACAGTGTTGCGGGACACCCCGCGTTTTTACGGGAAGTGCCTGGTTAGCTGGCCGGATAAATGGATTGACAATATCAGTTAAATGATATAATTTACATATATATAAATGGAGGATACAATGCCCTTAATAAAATCAATTTCAGATCTAAGAAACAAAGCCAATGAAATATCCGACCTGGCACATAAGTCAAATGAACCAATTTTTATCACTCGCAATGGTGAAGGCGACATGGTTGTTATGTCCATGGCACACTACAGCAACTTACAATTAAAAATAGACCTTTTCAATAAATTGGCTGTCGCTCAATCGCAACGAGCTGCAGGCGATAAAGGCCGCCCGCTTTCTGTCGTTATGAAAAATCTTAGAAAGCAAATTAATGAAGCGGCCTAATTATGAAATCCGCCTGCTTTGTATTGCTGAAGATGATTTTTCAGAAATTATTAATTATATAGCAGCTGATCGGCCGACAGCAGCAGAAACGCTTGCATCGAAGATTGAAAAGAACCTTTTACTACTTTCAAAACATCCACATCTCGGACGAATACCTAAAGAAGAAGAACTTACTCAAATGGGTTATCGCTACATAGTTGTTGATAATTATCTTTTATTCTACACAATTGAAGACGATGCTATCCTAGTCCATAGAATTTTACATGGAGCACGAGATTACCTCAGACTCCTATAAGCGATTTACTATTCCGGCCGCCTAACGACCGGAACTAATCCCGTAAGGCGGGAACCGCTGCACTGGTTAACTTTAAACTTAATAATAAAAACTTAAACCCACCATTAGCCATGTGCGTTTTTTGCATCCCGCGCTCTATGCGGGGTGCGTTTTTTGCATCCCGCGCTCTATGCGGGGTGCGTTTTCCAGCATCCCGCGCTTTCTGCGGGACGCGTTTTTTGTTCCGCTTTTCAGAATCCCGCT
>JAFGLB010000155.1 GCA_016928255.1 Bacteroidota bacterium | reverse complement strand
TCCGCCTGCTCTCCATTGTGCCAGGAACGTGATTATCCATTCTCCAAGAGGTTGAATACCGCCAACACTCGGGCCGAAAGAACGCGGTGTGAGCAATGTAATACTCGCATTTGCCCTGGGCTGCGGAACAGGTTTCTGCTGATATTGGTTTAAAGTGTTATCATCAATCAGTTTCTGCTGTGATGGATCTTCGTTAATGGTTGCTTTCCCAAATGCGCCCCGGGTCGATACCTGATAAGTATAGTTAACAAATCCGCGGATCCATTCACCTTCTGTTTTCCGCAGTGTTAATTCAAATCCGCGAACATCCTGATAACCGTTATTGTTTGCCTCATAATATCCTATGCCCTTTTGATCACTAAGATATGCAGTATATGCCTGAACATTGCTGATATCATTATAGAATGCCGAAAGCTGCAGGAGATAGATGTCAAACAGGCAATGTTCGTAGCCAAGTTCATAGGAAATTGTTTTTGCCTGGACGAGATTAGGATTGCCGCTGTTTCTCATCGTTCCTCCGGCGCTTCTGCCAAGACGGAATATTTCTTCATAGGCAGGCATCTCTTTGAAATGGCCATAGTTGAAAAAGAGTTTTGAGTCTTCAGTTATCGGGTGAGAAATACCAAGCCTGGGACTTAATGCAATATCTATTTTTGCTTTTTCTTTCGGATAGGAGACATTTTCATTATATGACGAACCATAATATGCTTTATCAAACACATCAACAAGAACCCATTCGGTATTCGGGTTGCTCAAATCCATGCGCAAACCAAAGTTACCGACAAATCCGAATGCTTCGAGTTTATCTTGTGCATACAAGGAAAACCTGTAAGGATTCCATTTTTGTTTGACATAATTTACATCACCGAAAAAGACATTGTCCAATCCATAATTAAGATTTAAGTCATAATAAGAGAATTCAAAACCGGTCTTAAGCAGATTTTCCTTGTTTATCTGTGTTGTGAAATCCCCTTTAAAAATATTCGAGCTAATTTTGCTGGAATCTCGGATAGTCGAACTGTGTCCCCCGAAAAACATTCCCGTGATTCCTGCATTAGGAACAGGATCGTATCCAAATGGAGCTTCATCTACAAAATATCCCGGAACAATCTCGTATTTTTCCGAAAAATCACGACCCCGGATAGGCCCGGTTTCATATTCACGCGTTACCCGTTCAAAGCTTATTTCGTAGAACGTCGAAGCAGTAACAAAGTGTGTGAATTTTCCTGCGAGCACCATACTGCTGACATCCGCCTCTCCATACCACGAGTCTGTAAATATTCTTGACGGTCTTTGATCGGCAAGCTGCTGGGCGATTTCCAATGGTGTTCGCTGGAAATCCGTTGCATTCCAGAAAGTTTGGCCGTCAATACCGAAAGTATTGTTGTTAAACTGTCGATCATCTGCATTTAGTGCAACATTATATGACTTTCCAGTTGAAGCATTCAGCATCAGGTACATATTCTTGCTGATATCTGAATTCATTTTTATCGACCAAGTATATTCTTTATAGTCAGGTCTGCTGAGTGGGATTAACAGCATCTCTCTCTCCAGCCGATAACTGGTGAAGAAACGAAGATTCCCTAACATCTCGCTGACTAACGGCATAGGTCCGCCGAATCCGCCATCAATCGTATAATCCGGCTGATTTGTTTCCGGCCGGCGTCTCCGTTCCCACATCCACACTTTTTGTGCAGCAACAGGAGAAAGATCATTATTCGGGTCGCTGTCTTTCAGTAAGGCCTGGGAGACAGCATTCCATCCTTCGAATCTCGGATACTGCCGCTGGGTATACTTATCCCAGGCGCCATTTTCCGTCCCCGTCCAGCATACTGCTGGATCAAGATATGGTTTATTCCACATGGAGTTAGGATCATAGACAGAAATTCCAAAGTACTTTGGTGTCGGTGGACTGTATCTTACTGTGACCGAACCGAAGTAGGATGCAGCATCCCCTTCCTTCTGAATGACATTAATAATACCAGAACGCACTTGGCCGTATTCTGCATTAAAACCGCCGCGCTCTACAGATACTTCTTTAATTGCGCTCAGTGCAACGGAAGAAATTGGTTTGTTGTTTCGCGGATCGCGCATGGTGACACCGTCCATCTGGAACAATAACGAATTGGACGCATCACCACGTACCACCAACCCATCTTCCACTCCAGCTTGCATCCCAATGACTTCAGAAACAGTTGTCGCCGGTAATGAAGTAATTTCCTCGGATCGAACTGCCGCAACACTGGTCGAAACATCCCTTTTCACCACTTTGCGCTCGGCGACTACTTCCACCACGCCTGTTTCTATTTCACGTGATACCATTTGAATGTCAATGGGGGTTGTCTGATCGATGTTGACATTTACTCCCGTAACAGTCACCTGCGTATATCCGACATGACTTGTGATTACAGTGTGTGTGCCTGGAGGGACATGCAGAATAGTATAATATCCTTCAATATCAGTACTGGCTCCTAGTGAAGTTCCCTGTACCATTACAGAGACACCAATCAGGGTTTCACCCGTCTGCTTATCTGTTACCTTTCCCGTTATTTTTCCTGTGGTACCAGCGAAGACTATGCCAATAATGATTGTAGTAAATAGTGCAGATATTATAAGAATTCGGTAAGGAACCGATATCATAGACGTTCTCCTTCAAAAAATTCTGCTACTCAAAAAATTTAAATAACTCTTTATATTTCAATTAACCTTTAACTTTATCGAACAAAAAAAGCCCCACCATTTTAAAAAAAATTCAAAAAACTGATTGTTTCGATTAATTGAACAGTTTTTTCCTCTAAGGATATGTATTTCAAAGCAATTTGTGTACCAATCGTTGTATCACTTTATTTTGGAATACTGGCGGGTTCTTTAAGACAGGAATTATTACTTTAATAATGATTACATTATTAATAATAATAATGGAGATTTTTTAGCCAAACATATATATAAATGAATTTTCATCAAATAGTGGAATGCTTTTCTTCGGTTTACAGATATATCATTTTTTCAGGCCGAGTTCCTTGCACATACGATGATAATTTGGCGGAGCTAAACCAAGTTTTCGGGCGGCATCTGCATCAGAAGAAGAGTGTTTTCGGATATATTGAAAATATTTCCTGCGAAAGATATCTTCCATTTCATGGAGAACGGTTGTACCTTGAGAATCCAGAAGCAGAACTGCTTCAGTGTTCCCTTGTTGATGCAAGAATGGATTGAGAGATAATGCATCGCGGACGATATCGGCAGTAATGATACTTTCATCTCTCAAAAGAAGCCGCTGAACAACATTTTTCAGTTCCCTGACATTTCCCGGCCAAGCATATTCCTGGAGTACGATACATGCTGCTTCTTCGGTAGTCGGTGCTGGTTTTATCATATCAGCGCTCATTTGACGCATGAAATGTTCCCAAAGAACAAGAATATCATCAGGATGTGTACGAAGCGGAGGTGTAAAGATTGGAACAACATTAAGCCGATAGAACAGATCCTCCCGAAATCTACCCGCTTCAATCTCCCTTTGCAGTATCTTGTTGGTCGCTGCAATAATGCGCACATCGACCTTGGTTTTCTCGCCTGATCTGCCGATCTTTTCAATTTCCCCGCCCTGAATAACCCGAAGTAGTTTGACCTGGGCAGGCAGCGGCAACTCGGCAACTTCATCCAGAAAAATTGTTCCATGGTTTGCCTGTTCAAATAATCCTCGCTTGTTGGAACTTGCACCGGTAAATGCACCGCGTTCGTATCCGAAAAGCTCGCTTTCGATCAACTCGCTCGGGATACTGCCGCAATTAATCGGTACAAAATTTTCCAGTCTTCGTTTACTTTCATAGTGGATATTGATTGCCACGAGTTCTTTGCCGGTACCGGAGGGTCCGGCAATAAGTACTGTTGCTTCTGTCGATGAGAGTTGTTGGATTTGTTCACGCACTTTCTGGATTTGTTCCGAAATTCCCAGGATCTTCGTTCTGGCCAGCATTCCTTCCACATTAAGAAGC
>JAFGLB010000016.1 GCA_016928255.1 Bacteroidota bacterium | reverse complement strand
CAGAACCTTGAACTGCTTAATACAGAATTGAAGAAATTCGGCGATCTATTCGACACTCTAGGCACCCAGCTGAACAATGCCAAAAATAATTATGATAAAGCCGATAAACAGCTGGCCGGATTGATGGAGAAATTTAAAACCGTTCAGTCAATTCCAGAAACAAAAGCTCAGAACCAGCTGGATGCGTTCTCGAAATAGCCGGTAAACTAAGAGAAAGGAAAATATAGAATGGCACTATACGAATCGATTGAGACTGATCGAATGCCGGCACTTAAAGATATGGAGCTTGCATCCTTTTCCCGGAGGGCAATTTCTTTTCTCGTTGATCTGGCAATTGCATCATTCTTATTTTTTGTTGTCTTTTCTGTCATTGAACCTTTTCTTATTAAAATGGGATGGATAAAGAGCGATCAGGAAATCATCTTTGCATTGAATTTGAATTGGTATAGTATAGCGTGGGTAGTTATGTATTTCGGACTTGCCGTCTATTTCGGCAATGGAAAAACTCCCGGCAAATGCATGATTGGTATCAGGATCGTATCGACTGCTCATGAACGAATATCTCTCTGGCATTCAATTGAACGTGCACTTGGATACGGATATTCAACTCTTGAGTTTTTTTTCGGCTTTATTCAGTTTTTTTTATATCCAAACAGGCGCACTTTGCATGATCGTATTGCAGAAACGATTGTAATACGGGAAAAAAAGAAAAAAACGAATTAAGTGAAATACACGGAAACGGCTGTTACCAGTGCTTGTGTAGTATAAATATTATTAAAGTCACAAGAATTATGCTCGTAAAAATTAAATTCTATATTCTCAGGATTGGATTGATATTGAGTGCCGTAGGATTGATGATTATAGGAGTCGTCAGGTTTGAAGATATTGCAATCGGTACGCCGGTTTTAATTGTTATCGGAGTATTATTATTTATTGTGGTTATCGTCCGCTGGAGAGATTTAGAAAAAATCGGAAGGTGATTTGCATGTTTAAAAAGATCTGAATTCGGTATACGACAGGAATTCAAAAAAGTCATTAGATTCAGATATTTAAAAAACTATTGTCGGTTTTCATTAGTCCGGCGTAAAATGGCGTCAAACATAAAGAGGATCGGTATATTATGAAAATAAATGTATGTGTTTTGTTAATCCTGAGCTTCTTTTTGACACTTAACGAAAATACCGCGTCAGCACAGAACCCGCTTATCATGGATCAATTTACAGCCGATCCGTCTGCCAGAGTGTTCGAAGGAAAAGTTTATCTGTACCCTTCGCATGATATCAGGTGCGAGGAAGGAAAGGGGATAATCGGATTCTGTATGGCAGATTACCATGTTTTTTCATCGGAGAATTTGACGGAATGGAATGATCACGGCGTTATTGTAAGTCAGAATAATGTTCCCTGGGTCGATTCGACCAAATACAGCATGTGGGCTCCTGATTGTATATACAGAGATGGAAAATATTTTTTTTATTTTCCAGCAATTGCTGATGAAAAAACCGGTATTAAGGGAATGGGTATTGGAGTTGCCGTATCGGATAAACCGTACGGTCCCTTCAAGCCTGAGCCGCAGCCCATTGCAGGCCTTAGAGGAATTGATCCCAATCCCTTCATTGATAAAGACGGAAAGGCATATTTATACATTGCCGGCATGCGAAGACTTAGCATGGTTAAACTTAAAAGTAATATGGTTGAGACTGCATCGGAACCGGTGTTAATAGAAGGACTGCCCAAGGGATTCAAAGAAGGCCCCTATATGTTTGAGCGGAAAGGTGTCTATTACCTGACTTTCCCATATGTAATCGACAGCACTGAAACTCTTGCCTATGCAATCGGCAATAATCCGATGGGTCCTTTTAAATATACAGGCGTAATAATGGATCAATCGCCTGTTGCATGTTGGACCAATCACCAGTCGATAATCGAATATAAAAGGCAATGGTATCTTTTTTACCATCATAACGATCTCTCGCCTCACTTTGATAAGAACAGGTCGGTTTGCGCAGAATATTTGTTTTTTAATGATGATGGTACCATTAAAAAAGTTATTCCGACTCTAAGAGGAGTAGGTATCTCCGATGCCGGAAAAAAAATACAGATAGACAGATACAGCGTAGTTAGTGAAAATGGAGCTTCCATTTCTTTTATTGATACATCGAATAGACACGAAGGCTGGAAAGCTTTATTGACAAAGAAAGATGCCTGGATTCAGTACAACGAGGTGGATTTCGGAAAGAATCTGAAGTCGGTAAAAATAAAAGCATCATCCGCAGCGGGCGGTGTTGCAGATATCCTTATTGATAAGATTGAAGGGCATCCTGTTGCGCGCGTTAAAATTGATAAAAATGACGGCTGGAAGATTTATGACTCGGAATTATTTGAAATTCCATCAGGCATACACAACCTGATCGTAAAACTGAGTGTAGAGAGTAATATTGAGATTGATTGGGTGCAGTTTGAATGATTTTTGCCGATAATGCATCGGGAAAAAAACAGGAAATCCTGTTGCCTGCAAAGTGATCATTTTGTATATTTAAGTATGTGGGAAATTACCCCGTGGTGTAATCCGCTTTGCGGAATTTACTCGGTGCCCTATAAAGAAAATTGCCCCGTAGTGTAACTGGCAACACGCCTGACTCTGGATCAGGAAAGTCTAGGTTCGATCCCTAGCGGGGCAGCTCACCTTGGCGCTATCGTCTAACGGCTCAGGACGGAGCCCTCTCAAGGCTTAAATACGGGTTCGATTCCCGTTAGCGCTACTGTTCAATAGGCGAAGAAGAACATTTTCGCTCCTGATATTCTGCAAATAGGACCGCTTTTTTATTTCAATTCAGAGCCTTTTTTTGTTTTTTTTAACAATTTTTTTAAATTATCGTATTGGCAGGTTAAATTTCCTGTTTTTTGCCGAAAATCGTTGATTCTTTTTGAAATTTTCCATTTGCTCATTTCATCAAGAATCAATATTTTCCACAAAGTTTTGCACGAAAATAAAAAAAATGGAAAATCATGGCAATAGACCTACTTGACCAGATACATCCTTTTATTAAGGATTCCATCTATCCGGCGAGAATAATAATCTCTGACTGGAAAATGAAAGAAGGCGATATCCCGGATGCTGCCTCGGTTTCCTTTAAAGATAAATCCTGGACACCGATTCGCATTCCTTTCCAATGGGGAAAGTGCGATAAGACATACTGGTTCCGCCAGACCATAACCATCACCGAACAGTTCGCAGGTAAACCTCTTGTTTTGCTTCTGGATTTTCCCGAAGCACTTCTTTATCTCGATGGAAAACCTTTTCATGGGATCAATCAATATCATAACGAGATACTGATATGTGAAAAGGCGAGAGTAAATCAGAAATATGTCCTTGCTGTCCAAGCTTACAGCGGAAGAAAACATGAGCATAATATTTTCGGTGTTGCAGAACTTGCCGTACTCGATACCACTGCCCGCAGACTCGACAGTGCATTGACTGTCCTTCACGATCTTGAGAAACAGCTGGAACACGGCTCTGATGAATCCAAAGAAATCCGCGAAATTATCAGAAGGACACTCATTTTTCTAAAATATTTTAAACCTGGAAGTGAAGAGTATCCCAATGCAATAAGACGTGCATACAATTTCCTTCTGAATACTCTGGAGACTGAACATAGGACAAGCCTGCCGGGACTCATTCGCCTTATCGGTTTTTCACATATCGATACTGCATGGATGTGGTCGCTTCAGGAGACAATAAGAAAATGCGGGCGTACTTTCTCAACTATGCTTCGGTTGATGGAAGAATTTCCCGAGTTTAAATATTCCCAGAGCCAGCCGGTTCTTTATGATTTCACGAAAAAATATTATCCGGAACTTTATAAACAGATCAAACAGCGGATTGCAGAAGGCAGGTGGGAAACGGTCTGTGCGATGTGGACAGAAGCAGACTGCAATATTCCGAACGGCGAATCCATAGTCAGGCAGGTTTTATATGGAAAGCGGTTTTTAAAGCAGGAATTCGGGACAGATCCGAATACGCTATGGCTGCCGGATACGTACGGATTTAATGCGGCATTGCCTCAGATTATGGAAAAATCCGGAATAAAAAACTTTTACACATCAAAACTTTCATGGAATGATACTACTGAATTTCCATATACCACTTTTTTTTGGCAGGGGATCGATAAGTCGAAAGTTAAAGCGCATTTCTCGCCGTTAGGCCTCGATGCACAGATCACGCCGAAGTGCCTTTTGAAAAGCGGGGTTCCTGCAATGGAAGAGACACCGGTATCTCCGATACTTCAAACGTATGGATACGGCGACAGCGGTGGCGGGCCGACTAAAGAGAACCTTGAATATGCGGTTATTTTAAAAACTATCGTCGGTCTTCCGGCATCTCAGATTTCTACGGTTCAGGAGTTCTTTAAGCAATTGGAGGAAACGCCGGCCGAGTACCCAACATGGGCAAATGAACTTTATCTTGAAACACACAGAGGCGCTTATACAACCCATGCATGGCTTAAAAAAGAAAACCGCGAATGCGAAAAACAGCTGTACACAGCGGAACTTCTTTCTGTTCTTGCATTGCTACACGCGAAAAGCGCTTCAGCAAGGCATTACCCGCAGGCAGAACTCGAACAAGCCTGGAAAAAGCTGCTGGTAAATCAACATCACGAACTTATAACAGGCGGCGGTATTGAAGGTGTTTATAAAGATGTCCAGCAGGAGTATAAAGATGTACGGAAGATTTGCAGTGAAATAATAACGAGATGCTTTGAAGGCCTCACTCAGACGGCAAAGAAGAGCAAAAAGGAATTCGTCTTTACTATATTTAATCCGCTAAACTGGAAAAGAAATGCATATATCGAACTGAATATTAAAACACGTGAAAAGCATTTATCTGTTTTCGATGCCGATAATAAAACTGTCGAACATCAGGTTTTAGGACGGACAAAAGACGGAGAGAAGATTTTATGCTACGTGAAAGATATCCCGTCTTTCGGATTTAAAAAGATAATCGTGACCGCACAGCAATCCGCCGTAAATTACGGAGAATTATGGAAGACAGCTGCTCACGGGATCGAGACTCCATTTTTCAGGGTTCGTCTCGACAGCAAAGGTGCGTTCAGCTCGCTTTATGCAAAACACCTGCGCCGTGAACTGGTTGAAAAAGGGAAGCGGGCTAATTCTCTTACGACATTCCGCGATACGCCCAAGCAATGGGAAGCCCGTAATATAGATGCTGAATTTGAAAAACATAAAACAGAATTATGGCACGTAAAGCAGATAAAGATTGTGGAAAACGGTCCCTTGCGCGCAGCAATCCATGTTGAAATGAAGACGGAAAACGGATCATATCTATCGCAGAATTTGTATTTTTATCATCAAACGCCGCGCATAGATTTCCAGACTTCTGTGAAGTGGCAGGAAGAACAGACGCTGTTAAAAGCGGTCTTCCCGTTGAATATGAAGAATCCCGATGCAACATACGAAATTCAATTTGGCGCGCTTAAACGAGCATCCAAAGCTCATACCGACGAGGAGAGGGCGAAATTTGAAGTTCCTGCACAGCAGTGGGCGGATATGTCAGACGCGAAATACGGTGTAAGTCTTCTTAACGACTGTAAATACGGATACGATGGAAAGTTAAACACGCTGAGGCTTACTTTGCTTCGGTCGCCGCATTATCCGCGTCCTGTTGATATGTCGCATTCGGATGAGAATGTAATTGATCAGGGCGAACATGCATTCAATTACTCGCTTTATCCGCATCCGGGCGACTGGATGAAAGGCCAGACAGTACAGCATGCACGCGAGTTGAATATTCCGGTAATTATTTTGCCGAATGCTGTCGCCTATGAAATTCAGCCTCTTATTGAGTCGTCAAAGCCGAATATAATAGTTGATTCCGTAAAGAAGGCAGAAGACAGCGGCGCTGTCATTATCAGAATGCATGAAGCTCACGGATTGCCGACAGATGCGCTGCTGCATTTTGGTGCAGATATTTCAGGTATTATGGAATGCAATCTTCTCGAGAATGACGATAAGCCGCACAAGGTCAGTAAATCCAAATTGATGGTTAAGTTTAAACCATTTGAGATAAGAACACTTAAGCTATCGGCAAAACCGCCGAAGAAGAAGCGTTAGAGTTCTTATATTAAAGCTGAACAGTACGTCCGATGCAAATTCTGGTCCGATAACTATAGGATAAGCAGTATAACGGCAGGAATACCTGATGCCTGATGAAGGCAATAAATATCTTGCTTTTCCTTCATTGTTTTGAGATATTCAATTTATTCTACCTGTCGTGCTACCTAAGAAAGGAAATAAGGTCATGAGACATAGTGCGCATACAGAAACAAAATTGCAATGGAAATGGGTGGTTTTATCAGTTATTGCCGGCCTTATCATTGTCGGAGCATCATATTATATAGTTGCACCCACTTTCCAGAGCGGCCAGGTGCAGGCGATCGTCATGCTGGTCGGATTTATCGTAACGGGAGCGATCATTGGTTATTATTCACCCGGTATTACAATCAAAGAAGCATCGGTGGGCGGTGTGCTTGTCATGATAGTGATGCTTCTTCTTCTTTATATTACAAAAGCTGAAATTCATTTTTCCGCGTCAATCAATATGCTTCTTTTAATACTCGGCCTGGGATTTTCCTGGGTAGGCGGCTGGGCTGGCGAGAAATTGCAGGGTGACGAAACATCAGCCGATGAAGTTCATTCCAAGAAGTTTCTATGGAAATGGGTTATCGTGGGTGTGATTATCTGCTTTGCATTGAATATCCTGTTCGTATTTATAATATCAAAATTTTTCGCAGCTTATATGTACAAATCGGCATTCATCGGTTTTATTATAAGTTTTATAATTACCGGATTGATTATCGGTTATAATTCACCCGGAATTACGCTGAAAGAACCGGCCGTTGCAGGACTTCTTGCAGTAATTCTGGATTGGGTTTATCTCCGGTATATTGTAACACTTAAAGTCCCTGGATTATATATTACTATCGGATTGATACTGGGCTTCCTTATGACGTTTTTCGGTGCGTGGCTCGGCGAGAAATTACAGCAAAGTAAAGTTGTAAAGGCAAAAATCTGATTCTATGTAAAAAACAGAAAAGAAGCCTCTTCAGTCGAGCTGAAGGGGCTTTTTTAGTCTGTATGAGATGAAGGCATCAATTGAAAAGCTTTTTTTAAATAAGAGAAGCATAAAATGAAGAGTAACCTCAAAACGATAGGAATCCTTACCGGGGGCGGTGATTGTCCGGGCTTGAATGCGGTAATTCGCAGTATAGCCAATCCTGCGATGAAGGAATTCGACTGCAGGGTAATCGGCATACTGGACGGTTTTGAAGGCCTTGTTGAAGGCAAGATGCGTGAATTGGCTTCTCACGATGTCACTGGTATCTTGAATATCGGAGGCACTATTCTGGGCACTTCGAATAAAGGCAACCCGTTTAAATTTCCGGTTGAAACGCCGCGCGGGATTGAGGTGCTCGACTATTCGAATCAGGCTGTAAAAAATTACCGCAACTGGAACTTAGATGCACTCATTGCTATCGGCGGCGACGGCACAATGCATATAGTAAATAAATTTTCCGAGCTTGGCTTGAATTTTATTGGTGTTCCGAAAACTATAGACAACGATCTCTCTGCTACCGATGTAACGTTCGGCTACGATTCAGCCGTATCTGTAGCTACTGAAGCTATAGACCGCCTCCAAACGACAGCATCCGCACATCATCGTGTCATGGTTGTTGAAGTAATGGGCCGATATGCCGGATGGATTGCCCTCGGAGCCGGAATTGCGGGAGGTGCAGATGTGATTTTAATTCCGGAAATTCCGTTTAAATGGGAAAAGGTCTATGAACATGTACTTCTTCGCAGTAAACATGGAAACCGTTCCAGCATTATTTGTGTGGCAGAGGGAGCAAAACCTTCAGAGGGAAATATTGTAGTGAAGGAAATTGACAATAAACGGACAGATCCCGTGCGGCTCGGCGGTATAGGAGACCTTGTAGGAAGAAAAATAGAAGAGTCTACCGGATTAGAGACGCGTGTTGTCGTTTTAGGGCATGTTTTAAGAGGCGGAAGTCCGACTCCATACGACCGGATTTTGGCTACACGTTTCGGCGCAGTAGCACTGGAAACAGCGGCAGAAGGAAAATTCGGGCATATGGTCAGTCTACGAGGTACCGAAGTCATAACCGTTCCGGTTAAAGAAGCAATACTCGAACTTCATACGGTGCCGCTTGATTCGCAGTATATCAAATCCGCACGTGCGGTTGGGACAGATTTCGGTGATTAAGCATATCGGTTCTTTCTCTAAATGATCAGAGCTGAACAGGAAATATTGACTATAGATTCTGAGTTTCTTTGCCGGGCGTATTGCAGCGGATATTTTCCCATGGCCGACCCTGAGACCAAAGAAATAAGCTGGTTTTCACCGGATCCGAGAACGATTTTTGAATTGGATAAATTTCATATACCGAGAAGTTTAAAATCAGTACTTAAGAAAGACCCGTTTGAAATAAGGATTGACGAGAAATTCGAAGAAGTAATGCGCGCCTGTGCGGAAAGGGAAGAGACCTGGATTTCTGAAGGAATTATCGAGAGCTATGTAAAATTGCACAAAGCGGGAATTGCACACAGCGTCGAGGCATGGAAAAACGGAATGATTGCGGGCGGACTTTATGGTGTGGCGATTCGGGGAGCTTTTTTCGGCGAATCTATGTTTAGTAAAATAAGCAATGCCTCAAAAGCTGCACTTGTGCACCTTGTAAAGAGACTCAAAGAAAGAGGGTATCTGCTTCTGGATACACAATTCACAACATCTCATCTGCTTATGTTTGGAGCACGTGAAATTTCCAGGGTAGAATACCTGCAAAGACTGGAAAAAGCGTTATCTGTAAATTGTTCATTTATCAACGAGGAAACATGACAAAAAATATTCTTGAATCTGTTATTATACAAACCAATTTTCCCGGCCTTAAGCTTATAAATCGGGGCAAAGTACGCGACATATACGATTTTGGAGATTCGCTTCTTATAGTCGCTACGGACAGGATTTCCGCTTTTGATGTAGTTATGAACGAAGGTATTCCATACAAAGGAAAAGTCCTGACGCAGATCTCAGATTATTGGTTTGAGCAGATGAAAGATATTGTACCAAACCATTTGACTTCTTCTATCGTGTATGATTTCCCGTCCGGATGCAAGCCTTACTGGGACGTGTTGAACGATCGTTCGATGTTCGTAAAGAAGACAAAACCTCTTCCTGTAGAATGCATTGTACGCGGATATCTTTCCGGTTCGGGATGGAACGAGTACAAAAATAACCGGATGGTCTGCGGTATTCGTTTACCGGACGGTCTGGTGGAATCGTCAAAACTTCCGGCTCCGATTTTTACCCCGACAACGAAAGAGGAAGCCGGCAAACATGATCAAAATATTTCATTTGAAGACATGTGCAGCCTCGTCGGCAGGGAAATGGCAAATAAAGTGCGCGACGTTTCCATAAACATTTTTAAACGCGGTTCGGATCTGGCTGAAAAGAAGGGAATAATTATTGCCGATACAAAGATGGAATTCGGATTAAATGACAACGGGGATTTGATCCTTATCGATGAACTGCTTACTCCCGACTCATCTAGGCTCTGGCTTAAAGATAAGTATGAACCCGGCCGGGGGCAGGACAGCTTCGATAAGCAATTCGTACGCGACTATCTGCTTTCGGTCAATTTTAACAAGAAACCGCCTGCGCCTAAATTGCCGGAGGAAGTGATTTTAAAAACCTCTGCGCTTTATCTTGAAGCACTTAAACGGCTTAGCGGCCGAACGCTTGTATGAAGTGAAACAGGAATTTAAATTTATAGATCATCCGTCTGATTTCGGCATCGAAGCCTACGGCGAATCGGTTCAGGACGTTTTTAAAAATGCTGCACTCGGCCTCATATCAGCTGTTGCAGTATCATCCGGAATTGAAATTCGCCAGGAACGAAAGATAGAAATAAATGCCATGGACCGTGATAATTTATTGGTAAGATGGCTTACAGAAATTTTATATCTTTATGATGCTGAAAAATTTTTGACGGCAGATGTAAAATTCGAGAAACTGACAGAGACTTTTTTGAAGGCGAAAATATTCGGCGAAGTTTATAACAGCACCAGGCATGAGTTAAAAGCTGATGTAAAAGCTGTAACATATCACCAGCTTAAAATTGAAGAAAAAAACGGCGATTGGACTGCACGCATATTTGTGGATGTGTGATAATGTCAATAAAACAGCTGGATGAATACAGATATTTGATACCCAAAACATTTAGAGAAGGAATGAATGTAGAGGGAATGGTTTATGCGAGCAGCGAGATTTTCGACGCAATCGAGCGCGATGAAACACTTAACCAGGTTGCTAATGTAGCAACACTTCCGGGATTGGTCGGCAGGTCTCTTGCCATGCCGGATGCGCATCAGGGCTATGGTTTTGCCATTGGAGGGGTTGCGGCTGCCGACATGGAAAAAGGAGTCGTATCGGCAGGCGGGGTCGGATTTGATATCAATTGTGGAGTACGTCTGCTAGCATCAAATTACTCGATGAAAGAAGTCGGCCCAAAAATTGATCCTTTGCTTAATCAGATGTTCAGCAGTATCCCTTGCGGTACAGGAAAATCAGGGATTCTGCAAATTTCATTTGATCAGCTCGATAAGGTGCTCCGGGAAGGAGCTCATTGGGCTGTTGAGAATGGTTGCGGTACAGAAGAAGATATTGCACATATTGAAGAAACCGGCATGATAGCCGGTGCGGATCCCGGTGAAGTAAGCAATCGTGCCAAACAACGCGGCAAGGATCAGCTTGGAACACTCGGTTCCGGCAATCATTTTGTCGAAATACAATACATATCGGAAATATTCGATGAACAGGCAGCTGCTGTTTTCGGACTCGGCATGGATCAGATTGTGATGATGATCCACAGCGGATCACGCGGCTTGGGTCATCAGGTATGCACCGATTATCTGGAAGTGATGCAGGAAGCAATGCCTAAATATAAAATAAAAGCAGTTGACAGGCAGCTGGCCTGTGTTCCAGTCAGGTCGAAAGAAGGACAGAGTTATCTGAAAGCAATGGCAGCAGCGGCTAACTTCGCATTTGCAAACCGGCAGATGATAAGCCACTGGGCGAGAAAATCATTTAAGCAGGTTATCGGCCGGGGAGAATTACGCCTTATCTATGATGTTGCGCATAATATTGCAAAGGAGGAAGAGCATACTATCGACGGCAGGAAAATAAAAGTTCTTGTGCACAGGAAAGGAGCTACCCGCGCTTTTCCTGCGCGTCATCATGGAATTCCGGATGATTATTTCGAAACAGGACAACCGGTGCTTATCCCGGGAAGCATGGGTACCTGCTCTTATGTTATGGTAGGAACAGAAAAAGCGATGTCCGAAACATTCGGTTCGATTTGCCATGGAGCCGGACGCGTTATGAGCAGGCACGCGGCAAAGAAAGATACAAGCGCCGAGCAATTAATAGCCCGGCTTAAGGAAAAAGGAATTCATGTTCGTGGTGCATCAAAAAGCGGTTTATCAGAAGAAAAGCCCGAAGCTTATAAAGATGTTAGAGTTGTAGTAGATATTGTTCATAATGCCGGCATTGCGCGAAAAGTTGCTAAAATGGTGCCGATAGGTGTTATTAAAGGATAACCGGAACCGGGCCGTTAATATTTTCGTTCTAACAATAAGAAAGTAATCCGAATACTTACAATTAAACAAGGATATAAATGCTTAAACTGACCGAAGAAAATATTTTACAATCACTCAGGCAGGTTATAGATCCCGACCTGCACCGCGATATTGTAACACTTGGATTTATAAAAAATCTTGAGATAAAAGGGAGCGATATAAAATTTGACCTGCAGTTGACCACACCTGCCTGTCCGGTACGTGATAAGTTTGTTGCAGATTGCGAGAAGGCCATCAGAAGCACAGTAGAAGGAGCGGGGAAGATAGATATAAAAATGACTTCCAGTGTCCGGAAAAACACTCGTTTGAACAAAGAAGAAATGATACCCGGGGTAAAGAATACGATCGCAATCGCGAGCGGAAAAGGCGGCGTCGGGAAATCCACAATCGCAGTAAACCTGGCGGCAGCGCTTGCGATGGACGGTGCAAAAGTCGGATTGCTCGATGCTGATGTATACGGTCCGAGTGCCCCGTTAATGTTTGATATAAAAGAAAAACCAAAAGTCCTTAAAAATAAACTTCAACCGCTTGAAAAATACGGCGTCAAGGTTATGTCGATCGGATTTCTTGTTAATCCGATGGAAGCAGTAATCTGGCGGGGACCCATGGCAAGCAGCGCTTTGAAGCAGTTTATCGCGGACGTGGAATGGAATGACCTTGATTATTTGATTTTCGATATGCCTCCGGGTACAGGAGACGTACAATTGACGCTTGTTCAAACCATTCCTCTGACTGGAGCGGTTATCATTACAACGCCGCAGGATGTTGCGCTGGCCGATGCGAGAAAAGGGCTGGTAATGTTCAACAAGGTTGACGTCCCGGTTCTCGGAATTATTGAAAATATGAGTTATTTTATCTGCAGCCACTGCGGGCAGAAAGAAAATATTTTTGATATCGGCGGCGGCAAACGGATGGCCGAAGAACTGAACGTGCCGTTCCTCGGTGAAATTCCTATTGATACCAGAATCCGTGCTTGCGGGGATAAAGGAGATCCGATTGTTCATGCAGAACCGGATTCACAACATGGAAAAAATTTAAAAGCGATCGCCGGACAGCTTGCAGCACAGATTAGTATTCAATATCTTGGAACACCACGGACACCAAAAATTGATATACTGCTGCCGAATAAAAACTAAACTGGAATATGTATGCTGACAAAAGAAGCTATCGAACAAAGCCTCGAGCATTTACGTGTTTTTCTTGCAATCGACGGCGGTGATGTGGAGCTTGTACAAATAACAGATGCGGGAATTGTTGAAGTACGATTACTTGGCTCTTGCGCCGGGTGCCCTATGTCATCAATGACACTGCGGGCGGGAATAGAACGGTTTTTAATGATACAGCATCCTGAAGTGCGGCGCGTGGAACAAGTAAAGTAAGCACTTGTTTGTGTATTGCATTATTTTAAGCGAGAGCAGAACTATTTTGTTTTTTTCATTTCTATTTCAGTCAGTTTTCCATCTTTAAGCTGAACTACTCTTGCCGGATATTTTTTTACCAATTCGTAATTATGTGTTGCCATCAGCACTGCGGTCCCGCGCATATTAATTTTTTTCAAAAGCTCCATTATTTCAGCGGAAGAAGTCGGATCGAGATTCCCTGTCGGTTCGTCTGCAAGAAGAACTACGGGTTCGTTAACCAGTGCTCTTGCTATTACGACCCTCTGCTGTTCTCCGCCGGATAATTCATTCGGCATGTGATTTCGCTTATGGCTCAATCCGACATCAGCGAGGACATGCAGGACTGTTTTTTTGATCTCGCTCCGTTTCGCATTTGTAGCAAAAAGTGCGAATGCAACGTTGTCGTACACACTTCTATCTTCAAGCAGTTTAAAATCCTGGAATACGATACCGAGCCTCCGTCGTATGAGCGGTATATGTTTGCTTTTCAGCGTTTCGGAATCGTAGCTGGCAACCCTCACTTTTCCGGTGGAAGGGCGGAGGTCAAAGTATAATAACCTCATTAAAGTGCTTTTACCGGTACCGGTTTGTCCGACAAGGTAAACAAATTCACCCTGTCCGAGAGAAAAATCGAGCCGGTCCAGAACTTTCTGGCCGTCAAATGCAACAGTAATATTTTTCAATTCAATCATAATTACGCCTGTTTTTTGATATTTGGACCGCTGTTTTTAATGCTTCGATCATGCTGGATATATTCGCTTTATTTTTTCCTGCTATATCGTAGGCAGTACCGTGATCGGGCGAGGTTCTAATAACCTTCAACCCCGCTGAAAAATTTACGCCCTTTTCGAATGAAGTCAATTTTAGCGGTATCAATCCCTGGTCATGATACATTGCCAAAATTGCATCGTACTTCTTATAGGTGTGTGTTCCGAAAAATGCATCTGCAGGAAAAGGACCTTCCGCAATAATTCCGCCCGCTTCGGATTCTGCGACAGCCGGTCTTATTATCTCTTCCTCCTCCGTACCGAATAAGCCTTTTTCGCCGGCGTGCGGATTAAGAGCCAGGACGGCAATCCGGGGTTTCTTCAACCCGAAATCCTTTTTCAACGAGTTATTGATAAGGGATATTTTTTCGATAACCTTTTCCTTAGAAATGTTTGCAGATACATCCCTGATTGCCGTGTGGATAGTTACAAGACCTACTCTCATTTTATCAGAAACCAGCATCATAACAACGCTTTGCGATTGGCTGAGGAGTGCAATCATTTCTGTCTGGCCGGGAAAATTATATCCCGCAAGATTCAATGCTTCTTTTGAAAGCGGAGCTGTAACTATGGCAGCTGCTTTGCCCGCTAAACACACCTCCACAGCACGTTCAATAGCGATACCTGCAGACCGGCCCGATGTTCTTGTGGGAGTTCCATAGTTTATATCGGCGCCTATTCCGTCTCCGACATCCATAAGAGGAATACCGGATTTTTCTATTCGCAGTAAAGTTGTTTGTTTCAGCGGAATGTTAATTTTACAGTGCTTAGCGCTTTCTTCAAAGACGCTTAAAGGACCTATAAGAACCGGTGTGCAGATTTTTTTCACAACAGGATTGACCGCTGCTTTCAGGGCGAGTTCAGGACCTATCCCGTTAAAATCGCCTATAGTAATTAAAATTATTGGTTTCAAATATTCTCCGTTTTTACAAGAATGTAATTTCCATTTTTTCCAAAATCACTGAATGTAAACCGCTTTCTTAATTTTTCGTATGTCCATATTTCTGCGGGAGCCGAATCAGGCTTCAGCAAACGGTTGATTATCGTCGGTGAACCGTATAGAATAAAAATCCGCCCGCGGTCTGTGCGGTATCCATCCCTTTCATTTGCAGTCGAGAACCTGTTGATGGATACATCGACCCGGCGGTAGTATTCAGCCATAACAGAGTTGTACCCGTTTGTTGTATCCGGATCGCGTTGGTGCCAGAATTCCTTGAAGGCCTTTCTCGATTTCGCAGCACTGAATGAAGATATTTCATCCATTTCTTTTTCAGATGCAATTAAACTCAAAGCGTCGGATGCAATCTTAAAATTGGACAAGGAAAAGGGTCTGTTCGGCCAGATTACTTTAAAACTGGATTCCTTTACTGTTTTTAACGTGCCCTGTGTCAATTCGATGGTCAGCGAATAAGTGCCGGCATCCAGTTTTTCAACAGGGAGAGATGCAAAAATGAAACGGCTGCGCGCGGGCCCGTTCTTAACAGCAAGTGTAATCCGTTTTGAATTTTCAATTCCGGCAACTGATCCGTACCGCATTGTGTAATTTGCATTATGCGATTCCAAATTAATCTCTTCCCAGGGTTCTTCTTTTTTTTGTATCTTCCAATCAATTTTAATATCTGTAATTGTATCAGATGAAACCACCTGGAATATACAGGCTCCTTTTTGCCCGATAATAATCCCGCCGCCCTGATTTATCGGGGAAAACAAAGTCTGCATTGTAATGGAAGAGTCTGCCTGAATAGGTTCGATAAGCAATACGGAAGAAATACCCAATCCGGAATCAGGAGCGCTTTGCGTATAAATCCGCATATCACGATTGATAAAAGATTTGCCCGATCCTTTATCTTTTGCCTCAGCAATTATCCTGTAAAATCCTTTTCTTAACGAAAAAGAAAAAATTCCCTGTATCTCGTCAGTCTGAAGAACGCCGCCGGCAGGCATTGAGCTGCGAAGAATTCTAACAGGTCTGTAATCGCGTCCGACTGTGGCATCACTGCTGTCTGTAATTTCAATAATCAGTTCGCCTTTTGCTTCATAATGCTCCTGGCTGGGATTGCCTGTTTTTGTAAATATGAGAAATGACGGGTTTATACGGTAGAAGATTATCAAATCGATTGTATCTTCGCCGACGCTCCAATATTGAACAGCTTCGAATACTACCGGTGGAGAAATCAGGTTGTTCGGCTGCAGCGATTCTTTATCATATTGAGCATATAGGATCGAATAATAAAAAAACAAAAGAAAACTCAGGTATTTCATTTATACTGCCCTGCCGGTCATTTGTCCAATGAAGAATAATACAAATTATACCGAAAAAATACATATAAAGTGAAGGAAAGGCAAACCAATCATTGGCAATACTTGAGATTGTCTGTTATATTAATACTATAACTTAAATTTCAGGTTGAATTTTAACTGGACAGAAAGAGAAAGGTTTGTAATGCTGTTTTACAGCCGCGGTTCGGAAAATGATGCTCTTAATGAAGAGGACTTAAAGAACGGATTAACCGAAGCATTTAAAAAAGTGGGTAAAAAGAATAAAGTTTTAGCAATACCTCCCGACTTTTCACGGTTTCATTCGCATGCGGGCGTGCTTACACGTTTGGCCTGGCAATACTATAAGGAAAACCTTACGGATATACTGCCGGCACTCGGAACACATAAGGCAATGACCGATCAGGAAATTTCCGCAATGTTCGGAAATGTTCCACAAAATCTTTTCCGTGTTCATGACTGGCGGAGAGATGTTACCACACTCGGCGAAGTTCCATCCGATTTTATTTACCAGCAATCAGAGGGAAAACTGGATTTTGCCTGGAAAGCGCAGGTTAATAAACTCCTTGTGGAAGGGAATTTCGATCTTATCCTTTCAATCGGCCAGGTTGTCCCGCATGAAGTTATCGGTATGGCAAATTATAATAAAAATATACTTGTAGGCACAGGCGGACCCGAAGGAATCAATAAAAGCCATTTTATCGGTGCGGTATACGGCATGGAACGAATTATGGGACGGGCGGATAATCCCGTCCGGCGTGTCTATAATTATGCAACCGATCACTTCATCAAACATCTGCCAATTATTTATGTATTGACAGTAGTTTCGGGCGGTGCGGACGGAAAGCTGAAAATCCGCGGATTGTATATCGGAGATGATATAGAATGTTTCAATCTCGCGGCTTCGTTATCTTTAAAAGTAAATTTTCATATGCTTGAAGAACCGTTGAAAAAGGTTGTGGTGTATCTTGACCCGTCGGAATTTAAAAGCACATGGCTGGGAAATAAAAGCATCTATCGCACGCGCATGGCGCTGGCTGACGGCGGAGAATTAATAGTGATTGCACCGGCCCTGAAGGAATTCGGGGAGGACAAACAAATCGATGCTTTAATCAGGAAATACGGCTACGTCGGTACTCAAAAAGTTCTAGAGCTTGTGAAAGAAAACGAGGATCTGAAAAAAAATTTGGGTGCTGCTGCCCATTTGATACATGGCTCTTCGGAAGGACGGTTTTCCATAACTTACTGTCCCGGTAATCTGAGCAGGCAGGAAATTGAGAGCGTTAATTTCAGGTATGCTGATGTGACCGAAATGAAAGCTAGATACAGTCCTGAAAAACTCAGCGACGGTTTTAATACGATGCCGAACGGAGAAAGAATATTCTATATCTCTAATCCAGCATTGGGTCTCTGGGCGTATAAAGACCGTTTTAAATAATTCGATGAATATAATATTGAATCAAATAATTACTTATTTAAAGGAAAATAAAAATGGAACAAAAAGCTGACTTTGGATTAATTGGATTGGCAGTCATGGGTGAGAATCTTATGCTCAACGTTGAAAGCCGCGGTTACACTGTAGCCGTATTCAACCGTACTGTGGAAAAAGTAGATAAATTTATGCAGAGCCGCGGTGCAGGTAAAAAATTTATCGGCGCTCATTCGATCAAAGAACTTGTTGATGCACTGAAACGCCCGCGTAAAGTGATGCTTATGGTAAAAGCTGGAAAGGCAGTCGATGAATTTATTGAACAGTTGATTCCATGTCTCGAGCCCGGCGATATTATTATTGACGGAGGCAATTCGCATTTTCCCGACACTATCCGAAGAACAAAATATCTGGAAAGTAAAGGATTGCTGTTTATAGGCACCGGAGTCTCCGGGGGCGAAGAAGGTGCTTTGAAAGGCCCGTCAATTATGCCTGGCGGTTCAAAAGAAGCATGGCCGGCGGTAAAACCGATTTTTCAGGCAATTGCGGCGAAAGTGGAAGACGGCACACCCTGCTGCGACTGGGTAGGTGATAACGGCGCAGGACATTTCGTCAAAATGGTCCACAACGGTATTGAATACGGCGATATGCAGCTTATCTGCGAATGCTACCAGATGATGAAAGAAGGCCTGGGTATGAGTAATAAAGAAATGTATGAAGTTTTTAAAGAATGGAATGAAGGCGAACTGAAATCGTACCTTATAGAAATTACACGGGACATTCTTAATTATAAAGATGAAAAGAAGAAATATGTAGTCGATTCGATTCTGGATACGGCGGGACAGAAAGGAACAGGCAAGTGGACGAGCGTTGCCGCACTCGATCTCGGCATTCCTATGACAATGGTCTCGGAAGCTGTTTTTGCCAGATGCCTCTCTGCAATAAAAGATGAGCGCGTTATTGCTTCGAAGATCCTGAAAGGACCTTCAAAAAAGAAAATCACGGGAAATAAAAAGAAAATCGTTGAAGAAATTCGAAAGGCAATGTATGCATCGAAGATCACATCGTATGCACAGGGATATATGCTGATGAAGGAAGCAGCAAAGGAATATAAATGGGATCTCAATTACGGCGGAATTGCACTCCTGTGGCGCGGCGGCTGTATTATTCGCAGTACTTTCCTTGGAAAAATTAAAGTTGCGTATGATAAGAATCCGAAACTTACAAATCTTCTCCTCGATCCGTATTTTAAGAAGATAATGGCAAACTGCCAGGATTCATGGCGGAAGGTTGTTGCAACGGCGGCACAAGTCGGTATTCCCATGCCGTCAATGAGCTCCTCACTTGCATTTTATGACGGATATCGGCAGAAACGGCTTCCGGCAAATCTGCTTCAGGCACAGCGCGACTATTTTGGAGCGCATACATACGAGCGAATTGATAAACCGCGCGGCGAGTTTTTCCATACAAACTGGACAGGTCATGGCGGCGATACTGCTTCATCGACGTATATTGCGTAGCATGTTATTATTTAAGAAGAATTGAAGCTGAATCCCGGTTGTTATTAAGACGGCCGGGATTTTTTTCAAATTGTATAAATGATAATTACGCGTGAAAAAAAATATAAGCTCACCGATTTCTTTCCGACTTCTGTAAAAGAAATAAAAGGATTCGGCTGGGATCAGGCGGATGTCATTCTCTTTACCGGAGATGCATACATCGATCACCCTGCATTCGGCACGGCAATAATTGCCCGTGTGCTGAAAAAGTCCGGTTATCGCGTGGCGATAGTTCCGCAGCCGAATTGGAGAGATGATCTAAGGGATTTTAAAAAACTAGGCAGGCCGAAGTTGTTTTTCGGGGTATCGTCGGGAAATATGGATTCAATGGTGAACCACTATACCGCAAACAAACGCCTGCGTTCCAACGATGCGTTCACGCCGGGAGGGAAAGCGGGACAGAGGCCCGACTATGCTGTATCGGTTTATTCAAAAATTCTTAAAAAAATGTTTCCGGATGTTCCGGTTGTTTTAGGCGGAATTGAGGCTTCGCTTCGCCGGCTTACGCATTATGACTATTGGAGCGACAGTCTAAAACCTTCTGTCTTAATCGACTCGGATGCCGATCTGCTGGTTTACGGTATGGCTGAAAAAGCGGTTCTTGAAATAGCAAAAAGATTAAAAAGAGGCGAGAGTATCGGCAGTATAACGCAGATTCCTCAAACAGCTTTTCGGATAAAGGAAATTTCTTCTCTTAAAAAAGAAAAGAAAATTGTGCTGGGTTCATATGAGGAATGCATTAGAAACAAGAAAGTTTTCGCCGATAATTTTGTTATTGCAGAGGAGGAATCGAATAAATTAAGCCAGGCGGTTCTTGCTGAAAAAACAGGAAGCGAATGGGTGATTGTGAATCCGGCTTTTCCTCTGCTGTCAAAAAAAGAAATCGACAATATCTACAGCCTGCCCTTTACTCGCCTGCCGCATCCGAGATATGCCGAGAAAGAACCGATTCCAGCTTATGAAATGATAAAAGATTCCGTAACTATACACAGAGGATGTTTCGGCGGGTGTTCCTTCTGTACTATTTCAGCACACCAGGGAAAATTTGTTTCAAGCCGTTCCAAAGGTTCAATACTTAAGGAATTGGAAGTAATTGCCGGCAGTCCTGATTTTAAAGGCCATATTACAGACCTGGGCGGCCCTTCGGCTAATATGTATGAGATGGCAGGTATTGATTTAAAACAGTGTGCCGTGTGCAAAAGGCCGTCATGTCTGTTTCCGGCTCTTTGTAAAAATCTGAATGCAGATCATACTCCTCTTATTGCACTTTATAAAGAAGCCATAAAATTAAAAGGAATTAAGAAGATCACAATCGGAAGCGGAATAAGATACGATCTTATTATTGACAAAAATAATAAGCCTGTGAATTCCTCCGGCCTCGAATATTTTAAGGAGCTGGTAATCAACCATGTATCAGGCAGGTTAAAAGTTGCGCCGGAACATTCATCAAAAGAGGTGTTAAAATTTCTGCGCAAACCTTCATTTGATCTGTTCCTGCATCTCAACAATCGTTTCGATGAGATATGCAGGGAAAATGGATTGCGGCAGCAATTGATTCCGTATCTGATCTCGAGCCTGCCGGCAAGCAGGATTGACGAAATGGCGGAACTTGCTGTTGAAATGCAGAAACTTGGAATTAAGCTTGAACAGGTGCAGGATTTTACTCCCACTCCCATGACGCTTGCTTCGGTTATGTTTTATACCGGATTCGATCCTTATACCCAGAAGGAAATACCAATTCCGCGTTCAATAAAAGAAAAGAAGATACAACAGCTATTTTTCTTTCTGGATGATAAAGATAAGCGCAAGGAACTTAAATCAGAGTTGTTCAAGATAAAGAGGCAAGATATTATTAAAAAGCTCGGATTGTGAATTCTGGAATTTAGAAGAAGGCTGACTTCAATAATGAATAAGGACAGCTTGAAGTCGACCTTCTAATTAAACGAAACCCCAAGGGTTCAGTAAAGAATGGCCGTATGATTCATCATTCGGCATTCATTTTTTGCCTTCTTATTGATTTTAATCATAAATATTTAGATTATTACTCCATCAAAGCGCCTAAACAAGGGGATTTGAGTAATGGCACAGAGGCTTCAGGTCACTTATGTTGATAAAACAAGCACATCTATTGTAAATGTAGGCGGAGACGGCTGGAAGATGGCTCAGTCTGAAGCAATAATAAAAATTCTTTCCGGATCAATTAAACTCTACATTATAAAATATGGCAAGACGATAGATGTTGAAGTTGCGCAAAAGGATGGAATCCTTTATTTAAAGTCTCAAAAGTATTCAATAGGAAAAGACTATCTATTATCCCTGCCTGAATGTCATTAAGTAGAATCCGGTCACCGACCGGATTAAGATTGGTTTTTCGGTTTTCTCTGTTCTCAAACCTTGTCAAGATCTAACTTGTCCGCCGTCTTTCGCGTTTTTTGCGTCCGCCTTCTTTTTGGCGGATTGGCAGGAACCTTGACAAGGGTAATTATCTCTTGCATTTACACAGACAAAGCACAATATTAAATTCAAATCAACGCCTGAGAGGGGGGAGTCCTTAAAAGAACAATGTTTATGTAATCATTCGTTAGACCTCCTTCGGAAAGGATTATTTATGAAATATTCTATTTTTATCCTTGTCTTGGTTTTCATTGTTTTATCTTGTTGTGTCGGTCAGAAAAAGCAGCAAGATACTTCCTCATTGAATATCATTACTGGAGTGCCATTCAACGGGCAGTATTACTTTATAAAAATAACTCCCATTGAAACTGGAAATCGTGATCATATGCCAATAGTTGGTAATAAATCACAGCCGAATCAGAGAACAATATTCTGGAATGATTCATTACAGCGCATATTACCTGATTCGATTTTACATATGCTTAAGGAGATTCCAAAATTGAAATTGAAGTAAGCGGCAAAACCACTTTAAGAAGAGATAAGTCAAGCTGACAGTCGGAGGCCGCGCGTGAATGATGCACACGAAAGTGTGCAACAATTTAATGTATAGGTGTAATATTCGTTTCTGGTGGTGTATTTAGGTTTTTATTATTAACATTTCAGTACCTCGTTGTTTGAGAGGTTATTAATTTAATTTTGTGATTAAACTTGTTTCGTTGGGTGTCCCTAAGGGATGCCTTTGGTAGATCTAAGCAGATGTTAGGTGGTTCCTTTTTAAAATTACAGGAGAATATCATGCACAAAGTTATGATAATTCTTATTGCCTCAATATCAATCAAGGTTTATAGACATTGACGATCAAATCGAAGCGTGTCGGCGTGTGTTCGCAAGTGATAAAAAATGGACAGTTGTAAGAGGAAGCGACCTCGAAGAAGGAGAAAGTCAGGGTTTGCCGGTATGGAGCAAACACGTCGGGGATCCGATTCTTGAAAGCAATATCACGCACCGTATTGACTATGCACTCTTCATGGTTGCAGCACTTGAAAATGATAATCTTATTCGCGAAGCTCCGGCAATTGTCGGCTGCCAGACAGAATCTGCTTGTACACACGCGGCTCAACCATCTTGAAAAGGCAAGTCACGCTAAACTAAATGCTGTTAATATGACAAGATTCAAC
Source organism: Bacteroidota bacterium (assembly GCA_016928255.1). Taxonomy (GTDB): domain Bacteria; phylum Bacteroidota; class Ignavibacteria; order UBA10030; family UBA10030; genus Fen-1298. Next base: position 2,009 of record JAFGLB010000016.1, on the reverse strand, counting down.
CTTCTTCAAAGCATGAAGCAATAGAATGCACACGGCGCGCATATCTATTGGTGGAATTATTTTTTTATTGTTACCTTTTCAATATCTTGTTGGTTAAGTATAATATGCTCGATAGTTATCATGGTTATTAAAGTAATTAAAATGGAGTGCTGATTTATTACAGATTTTGAATAGTATAAAATAGCGGAACATTAAAGCAATAGTCTATTTTCCCACATTAAAGGTTTAAACAGTTATGAAAAAATTAAATTATTTCCCGATTATAATTCTTCTAACAGTTTTTTTGTTCTCTGCTTGTTCAGAAACAGAAAAGAATAAAAAAGGTTCGGCCGGAGAAAACTGGCTTAAGGTTGCAGGCAATCAGATAGTCAATCAAAAGGGTGACACTGTCTGTCTGCGTGGTTTTGGATTGGGGGGTATGCTTCATATGGAGAATTTTATTAACGGTTATCCAGCCAATGAAGAGACCATGCGGGAAGAATTGTTGAAAGTACTGGGAGAAAAGAAATACAATCTTTATTTTGAAAATGTTCTTAAAAACTATTTCACCGAACCGGATGCTGAATATATACACAGCTTAGGGTTGAACCTGGTTCGCATACCCATTAACTACCATCTTTTTGAAGATGACATGAATCCGCGGGTGATTAAGAAAGGTGCATTTGAATATCTTGACAATGTTATAGAATTATGCGCCAAATATAAAATATATACGATAATTGATTTACATGCTCTGCCGGGATTTCAAAACCAGCATTGGCATAGCGATAATCCTACTCACAGAGCATTATTCTGGAAACATAAGGATTTTCAGGATAGGGTGCTGCACTTGTGGGAAGTTATTGCAGAACGCTATAAGAATCAACCATGGGTCGCTGGTTATGATTTGATAAATGAACCTGCGGATCCTACCGGAGAAAATGTATTTCCATATTTCAAACGCCTGCGCGATGCGATTAGAAAGATCGATCCGGATCACATTTTGTTCATTGAAGGCAATACTTATGCTAAAGATTTCAGTATGTTTACGGAAGTCTGGGATAACGTAGTGTATGCCAATCATGATTATGCAACGCCGGGTTTTGGCGGACCATATCCGGGTATTTCCCGCGGCAAGTATATCAACAAGGATACCATTGAACAGGATTTTCTTAAAAAAAGCACGTTTATGTTCAAACATAACGTTCCGATCTGGGTGGGTGAATTCGGTCCGATTTATACGGGTAATCCGGAAGAAGATGAAATGCGTTACCAGGTGCTTAAGGATCAATTGGCTTATTACAGCAAATATGAAGTTAGCTGGTGTATCTGGCTCTATAAGGATATGGGATTGCACGCAATTATGCACCAGAAGGAGAATACACCGTATATGAAACTGGTTTCCTCTTTTCTTTCAAGAAAGGATTCACTCGGTACTGACGCCTGGGGATCGACCGATAAAAATATCAGGCAGGTCATGACACCGATAGAGGAAATGTTTAAAAAAGAGTTTGCCGGATACAATCCTTATCCGTCAGGTCAGCAAAGACAAATAAACCTGTTGTTCAGACAAATACTAATGGCAGAAGCGCTCGTTCCGGAATATTGTAATTTATTTAAGGATTTGTCTGAAGAACAATTGATTGCGCTCGCTCAATCATTTCGCTATGAAAATTATGTAAAACGAGATCGGCTTGAAAATATATTGACAGGCCGGGAAAAGTAAAAGAGAGACAGATATATCCAATATTTATATTATTAAAAAAGTTGCAATTGTTTTGATTGTGATGCTCTTTTTAAATTTATTATTATTTTGCTCTGGAAGTTATTAATGCACAAAACCAGCAAGCTGATCAGATGAGTGCATCAGTAAATTTATCACGTTTGCAGCAGGATGGTTTGTTTAGTAAATTATATAACAATTAAATAATATTGACGCACCTGTAGTTCGAAAATTGCCTACGAGTGCTTTATACGAGTAGCAGCAATTTTCAGAATCCCGCCATTTGGCGGGACTTAATGATATCGAT
>JAFGLB010000154.1 GCA_016928255.1 Bacteroidota bacterium | reverse complement strand
GCACAGCAAATCCCGGCGGCCGGCACGCAAACACGTTTGGGTTCATCAATAACAATTGTCTGCATGCCGCGCGGCATAGCACAGGCATCATTATACTGAAATAGTTTAATTATGAAACTTTCTCAACTGCTTGAAGGGGTTACGGTAACAAAGATGTTCCAGACCATGTACGGACAGATGGTTGTCACGCATGATGTGGAGGTCAATAAACTGCAGTATGATTCCCGGAAGATAGGGCGTGAGGACTGTTTTATAGCGTTGAAAGGAACGACAAGCGACGGTCATGTATACCTGCAGAGTGCCATCAACAACGGCGCGAAGGTTATTGTTATTCAGGATGATAACATACTTCCGGATCCATTCTGCATGCACCTTGGTGTTATTAAAGTAGTCGTGCCGGATACAAGAAAGGCTCTTGCTGTAATGTCGTCCAATTATTACGGTCAGCCTTCAAAGAAATTGAAATTTATCGGTATAACCGGAACTAACGGAAAGACCACAACTTCTCATCTTGTTAAATCGATTCTGGAGGCCGCAGGTGAAAAAGTCGGTCTTGTCGGAACCATTGAATATAAAATCGGCGATCGTGTCATTCCCGCTACGCATACAACACCCGAATCGCTTGAACTTAACGAGCTGTTTGCATCGATGGTTGACGAAAAATGCACGGCTGTGTCTATGGAGGTCTCTTCGCATGCGCTGGATCAATCCCGTGTTTTCGGAATAGATTTTTGCGCTGCAATATTCACAAATCTGACCCAGGATCATCTTGATTACCATGGAACGATGGAAAAATATTTCGATGCAAAAAAAAATCTTTTTGAAAATTTAAAAAGTAATAGTTATGCAATTATCAACCATGACGACAGGCGCGGTGTTCAATTGCGGGATCTGACAAATGCAAAGACAATTTCATACGGCATTAATTCTGCCGCCGACGTACAGGTAATTAACATGAAATTTAGTCTCAGCGGAACAGAACTAACGATTAATAGTGGTCATGGGGAATTCACGTTTACGATACCTCTTATAGGGAAATTCAATGTTTATAATGTTCTGGCCGCTTACTCTGCCGGAATATCGCTTGGTATTGCGCGCGATACAATAATTGCCGGCATAAATAACATAAAGAATGTGCGCGGGCGATTTGAAAGAATCGTCTCTCCTGCTGGATGGACGGCTATCATTGATTATGCGCATACACCGGATGCACTCGAGAACTGTCTGAAAACAATACATGACATTCTGCCCACGAAAAACAGAGGCCGTATAATAACCGTATTCGGTGCAGGAGGCGATCGCGATAAAACAAAACGGCCGCTGATGGGACGTATAGTCGGCGAATACAGCGATATAGTAATTGTAACATCCGATAACCCGAGAACGGAAAATCCCGAAAAAATTATTGACGAGATAGTGCAGGGAATTATCCGCCATGCGAGTGTACTGCGGGAAACTAGCAGAAGAACTGCGATTGAGCGCGCAGTCAGCGGTGCAAAGTTAGGCGACGTAATTTTGATAGCAGGCAAGGGGCATGAGGAATACCAGGTGATAGGCAAGGAAAAGATACATTTCAGCGACCGTGAAGTTATCGAGAGCCTGATATGACTGCAAGACGTATGCTTTTATATTTTTTAAATACAATCAGCAAAATTGAAAATATAAGATGCAGCTGATGTTGTCCGACATACTGGCTTTGCCTCATTATAAGGCGGTTGGATTTGAAGGATTGAAGAATTTTAAGATTCGCGGTATATCAATTGATTCAAGGACTGTCAACAAGAACGAACTTTTTATTGCCATTAAAGGAGAACAATTCGACGGACATAATTTTATATCTAAAGCAATTGAAATGGGATCTAACAGTATTATTGTGGAACGCAGGTGGGCGGAAACGAATAATACGATGATGGTGAGCATACATATACCCAGATTGATTGTTGAAGATACCGTCCGTACTCTCGGTCATTTGGCCAGAATGCACCGGATCAAGCATAAAATTCCATTCATTGCTGTAGGAGGATCCAACGGGAAAACAACCACCAAGGAAATGCTTAAGAACGTCCTCGAAAAAAAGTTCAATGTGCTTTGCACAGAGGGAAATTTGAACAATCATATCGGAGTGCCTTTGACTCTCTTCCGCCTGTCGAAAAAACACAAGGCGGCGATTTTGGAGGTCGGCACAAATCACCCGGGCGAAATTAAATACCTCTGCGGCATACTCGAACCGACTCACGGATTGATCACCAACATCGGCCGCGAGCATCTTGAATTTTTTGACACCATAGAAGGAGTAGCAAAAGCAGAGGGCGAACTTTTTGAATGGCTGGCAAAACATAAAGGCACTTCTTTTGTTAATGCGGATGATAAAAATATTGCCCGCCTGAAAAGGTCTAAGAAGGCAGTATTGTACGGATTTGATTCCCGAAGTGCTTCTGTAAAAGGAACTGTAAAAGCTTACGATGCCGGCGGAAGGGCTGTATTGCAAGTGAAGTCCAAAAACATTAAGCCGTTTGAGATCGCTATGAGCGTTCCGGGTGAACATAATGCGCATAATGCTCTTGCTGCAGTGGCTGTAGGACTTAGTTTAAGGGTGCCGCGGACCCAGATCCAGAGCGCTCTCAATTCGTTTCAGCCGGCTGCAAAAAGAATGCAAATTCAGCGTGCCGGAAAGATCGTAATTCTTAACGATACCTATAATGCAAATCCGGATTCTGCATATGCGGCGCTCGCAACGCTTCAGATAATGTCGTCGAAAGGAAAAAGGATTGCGGTATTGTCGGACATGCTGGAACTTGGAAATCAGTCCGTAGAATTACATAGACAGGTCGGAAAAAGCCTGGCGCAATACGGTGTCGATATGCTTCTCACCGTGGGCAGTCTGTCTAAGAATATATATGATACTGCTGATGTAAAAAATAAGGCGCATTTTGAAAAGAAAGAACTTCTTATCGAACATTTACTCGGTTCAGTCGGCGATTTCGACCTTGTTCTTGTCAAAGGATCCCGAGGAATGAAAATGGAAGAAGTGGTTTTCGCTCTTGACGGGCGGTTTTCACAAAAAAAATGAGAATACATATGCTGTTCTATCTGTTAACATATCTTGACAGGACATTCGATATACCGGGACTTGGCGTCTTTCGGTATATAACTTTCCGTGCGGGTGCAGCAGCAGTTACTGCCTTGATAATTTCGTTCTGGCTGGGCCCGAAGATAATTCGTAAACTGCGCGAGCTTCAGATTGGCGAAGCAGCAAAACTTGAAGCACCCAAAACACATCTTGTAAAAGCCGGGACCCCGACAATGGGAGGATTGATAGTCCTTCTCTCTATTATAATTCCCGCATTACTGTGGACAGACCTGAAGAATGTTTATATACTTCTGATTTTCTTTGTCACGGTTGCCATGGGAACGATAGGATTTATGGACGACTTCTTAAAGGTTGTCAGAAAGAAGCCGAAGGGCCTTATCTGGAAATACAAAATTGTCGGGCAGGTTTTTGTCGGACTGGTTGTGGGCAGCGTCATTTATTTCTTCCCGCAATGGATAGATACGGAATTAGTCCGCTTAAAATCAAGCACTACGGTGCCGTTCTTCAAGAATCTTGAATTCAATTTCGGGATATTTTATATCCCTATGGTTATCTTTGTCATCACCGCAACATCGAATGCGGTAAACCTTACGGATGGCCTGGACGGACTTGCGATCGGCAATGTCGGCATTGTCTGCTTTACACTTGCCATCATTACTTATATTTCGGGACACGCCATATGGAGCCAGTATCTTACAATTCCATACCTGCGGGGAAACGGTGAACTAGCTATTTATTGCATGGCGATCACCGGTGCCGCACTGGGCTTTCTCTGGTTCAATTCGCATCCGGCAGAAGTATTTATGGGCGATACGGGTTCGCTAGCGCTTGGAGGAGTTATCGGTGCAATGTGCGTTCTGATAAAAAAAGAACTGCTGCTTCCTACGCTTGGCGGTGTTTTTTTGATGGAAACATTATCTGTAATCATCCAGAGAGTCTATTTTAAATATACCAAGAAGTTATACGGAGAAGGCAGGCGGGTCTTTAAAATGGCTCCCGTACATCATCATTTTGAACTTTTAGGCTGGGCAGAACCCAAAATAGTAACCAGGTTCTATATAATAGCAATTATTCTCATGATTTTAAGTCTGGCAACATTTAAGGTAAGATAATCGGGAATGGATATTAATCTCCTTAAAAAGAAAAAAGTCACAGTAATCGGGGCAGCGCGCAGCGGCGCTGCTGCTGCAAAACTGCTCCGGGTAAATGGAGCCGAAGTTTTTGTAAGCGACTCTTCTCCCGCGGAGAAACTGCAGCCCTCGATCTCCTGGTTAAATTCGGAAAGTATAGAATACGAGACAGGAAAGCATTCAGCACGGGTATACGAATGCGAAATTATGGTGATCAGTCCGGGCGTTCCTTCTAATGCCCCGGTTGTGCTTGAGGCAGTAAAGCGTGATATCAAAGTATTCAGCGAGCTTGAAATTGGCAGCTGGTTCTGCCGCTCTCCTATAGTGGCTGTTACAGGTGCCAATGGAAAAACGACAACTACAACTTTAATTGGAAGGATTCTCGACCATGCAAAGAAAAAACATGTTGTTGCTGGCAACATTGGAACGGCATTCTCATCAGTCGTTTTGGAGTTGGTTGAAACAGATATTGTTGTTCTGGAAGTAAGCAGCTTTCAACTGGATCATATCGATATGTTCCGCCCTAAAATTTCGATCTTGCTGAACATAACTCCGGATCACATGGACAGGTATGATCATTCCATGGAAAAATATGCAGCTTCAAAAGCGCGGGTTTTCCGGAATCAACAGAGTGAAGATATTCTGATATACAATGCGGACGATGAATGGACGAACAGGATCATCACTCAGGCAAAATGCCGAAAAATTGCCTTCAGCGCAGATAAAAAAACCGATGAAGGAGCGTTTGTAGAAAACGAAAAACTTGCCGTTGTTCTCGGCGGAGTTAAAACTGAAATTATCGATATCGCCGGAATCTTTATTAAAGGAAAACATAATCTTTACAATTCCATGGCGGCCGTTCTCGCAGGACAACTGCTCGGAGTTGAAGCCGGTTTCATTAGATCAACACTGGAAAAATTTGAAGGAGTTGAGCACAGGCTGGAATTTGTCCGCAGTGCAGGGAATGTCTGCTACTATAATGATTCGAAAGCCACGAATGTGGATTCGGTATGGTACGCGCTTCAGGCATTCAAAGAACCTATAGTGCTGCTCCTCGGCGGGCGCGATAAAGGAAACGATTATTCTCAATTGACAGAAGTTGTCAGAAAAAAAGTGAAGGCAATTGTTGCGATCGGAGAATCGGCAGAAAAAGTTGAACAGGCATTCAGAGGCGTTGTTGGAATTAAAAGGGCCGATACTATGGATGAAGCGGTCGCAGCTGCACATTCGCTTGCAGAATCGGGCGATATCGTTCTTCTTTCTCCGGCCTGCGCATCGTTCGATTGGTTTAAGAACTATGAGCATAGAGGGCAGGTATTTAAAGAGCTTGTTAAGAATTTATGAGTATTAAAATGAAATACAGAGATAACAAATGCTGAAGATCAGGCGAAACCATATTGATATCTGGCTGCTTATTGTTGTTCTCGGATTGATGGTTGTAAGTCTCGGAGTTGTATACAGCGCTTCAGCAGAATGGTCCTTAAAGCGTTTCGAAACCCAGAACCACTATATTGATCTGCATGCAATCAAAGTTCTGCTGAGCATAAGTGCCCTGTTTGTTGGACTGAGTATCCCTTATAGTTTTTATAAAAAGTTCACAAAGTTCACGCTCATTGCTGCAGTGCTGTTTTTAACGTTCACATTCCTGCTTGGAGGCGAGACAAAAGGCGCGGTAAGATGGCTGAGGTTCGGAGGCCTGGGATTCCAGCCGTCTGAATTTGCTAAATTTGCATTGCTTTTTCATATCAGTTATCTGCTGACATCAAAAGGAGAATATATCAAGGATTTTAAAAAAGGATTTCTCCCCATTGTTTTCTGGATTGCAATTGTAACAGGTTTGGTGCTTGCACAACCGAACCTCAGTACCAGCGTGATGCTGCTTGTATTGACGATCGTGCTTATGTATGTCGGGCGCGTGCGTATTTTGCATCTTCTTTCTATGGTACTTGCCTCCGCCGGTTTGTTTACCCTATACATACTGTTTATGGCATACGTGCTGAAGCGTCCTTATCAATTGCAGAGAATAATAAATTTTGTGCAGGGGGATTCCGGCGGATATAATTATCAGCTCTGGCAGGGAATAATTGGTTTCGGCAACGGCGGACTTTTCGGTGTGGGTCCCGGAGAAAGCAGGCAGCGTGATTTGTTTCTGCCTGAAGCGTACAACGATTTTATTTATTCCATAGTAGGCGAAGAATACGGACTGCTCGGCACTGTTGTTGTACTGGGCGCATTTCTGTTTATAATGCTGCGCGGTTTTCGAATCGCCAAATATGCGAAAGATGAATTTGCCCGCTTTCTGGCAGTTGCCATCACCAGCACTATTATCTTATACGCGCTGGTAAATGCCAGCGTAGCCCTTGGAATTTTTCCGACTACGGGCCTCCCGATGCCGTTTATCAGCTACGGCGGATCATCCTTAATGCTGTCGGCTTTTTCCATAGGTGTGCTTCTGAATATTTCTGCCCATACAGATTTGCATCCGCGGATAACTAAAATAACGGAAAATGATGTGGCTGCACTTGCACCGGAAACAGGCGTTAGAAAAACATATTAAGATATGCAGAAAGTAAATTTGAAAATTATTATTGCTGCCGGCGGAACCGGAGGACATGTGTTTCCGGCTGTCGCGATTGCAGATGAAATAAAAAAAATAAATCCGAATGCGGAATTTCTGTTCGTTGGAAGGAAAGATAAAATTGAAGCTCGCATTGTACCTCAGCGGGGATACGAGTTTTCCAGTATTTGGATAAGCGGATTCAGCCGCAGCCTGCGGCCGGATAATCTGCTTTTCCCTTTAAAAGTAATTGTATCGCTGGTTCAATCGTTCTTTCTCATAAAAAAAAATAAACCGGATGCTGTTATCGGTACAGGCGGCTATGTCTGCGGACCCGTTATGTATGCCGCGCTGCTTCTGAAAATTCCGACTGTTTTGCATGAGTCGAACAGTTATCCGGGGCTGGCAACAAGAATGCTTTCAGGCAGGGCTGCAATAGTCTTCACGGCGTTTGCCAGGACTAAACAATGGTTGAAACGCAAAGATAATGTTGAACTCATAGGCACGCCGACGAGAGATGTACTCGGAACAGTATCGAGAGAACAGGGAATCAGGTTATTCAATCTTGATCCGTCGAAAGAGACCGTTCTTGTTTTCGGCGGAAGCCTGGGCGCAGCTTCTATCAACCAGGCCGTCAGGGAAATGATAACCGAATTGACCAACGCAGGAATACAATTCATATGGCAGGCAGGGAAATCGAATGCATTTCCCTTGAAAGAATTTAAAATGAACAAAAACATATGGGTCGGCGAATTTATTGACAGGATGGAATATGCTTATGCCGCAGCAGACGTGGTTATATGCCGTTCCGGCGCAACTACTCTGGCTGAATTAACCCGGCTTGGCAAAGCGTCCATTCTTGTGCCTTACCCGCATGCTGCAGCGGATCACCAGACATTCAATGCACGGTCAATGGTTGAATCCGGCGCTGCAATGATGATTGCGGACAGGAATGTGAAATCTGTCTTAAAAAAAGAATTGATACATCTTCTAAGTGATAATGTTAAAATAAAACAAATGGTTGAAGAATCTAAAAAGCTGGGAAAGCCGAACGCGGGCAGCGAGATAGCCTGCAGGATAATTGAATTGTTGAATCAGCAATGAACGAAAAAGTATTTAAATATAAACTCGATTTTTATTATCAGCAGACACTGATCTATCTCATTACGCTTATTCTTTATGCCGGTATTCGCGGCAGTTTTGTGGAAAGCCAGTTCAGTTTTGTCTTTAAAGATCCCATTGTGTATATAATTGTGCTCTTTTTCAGCGTTTCTCTGGTAGTCTTGATACTGAACATATTGCATGGCCGGAAATTAGTTTTAACTCCCGAGAAGATGATATTTCATTCACGCAGCCGCGAAAGGATTTTTAAAATTAAAGAATTCGAATGGATGCATATAGGCAAAGAGCGTCTTGTGCAAACCGCGGGAAGGTTTCAGCAGGTATCGATAAAAATGAAAAACAGGTCCATCCCGATCAGGATCAGGGTCGGAAGATACGAGCGGAGCGGCGAACTCGTTGCAGAGATGGAAAAAATAGCTAAAACGGTACCGAATAAAAAACCGTACCGATTGAATTTGAAAAGATACAGATAGGAATTGAATACTTAATAAACAGGAACGCGGATGTTTCGTTCAATTAGAAAATTGCATTTTATAGGAATCGGCGGTATAGGAATGAGCGGTATTGCGGAAATTCTGCTCGACCAGGGATTTATGGTCAGCGGCTCAGATCGGTCATTATCCGAGGTTACAGAACGCCTGCAAAAACTCGGAGCTGAAATATTCGAAGGACATAAAGCCGGAAATATCGCAGCGGATGTGGATACAGTTGTTTACTCTTCTGCGGTTCAACAGGATAATCCGGAAATTCTCGAGGCTCAAAAGCGTTCTATTCCTGTGGTGCGGCGCGCCGAAATGCTTGCCGAAGTAATGCGGTTGAAATACGGTATAGGTATTGCCGGAACCCACGGCAAAACTACGACAACTTCGATGACAAGCCTTGTGCTTATGGAAGGCGGACTTGATCCCACCGTTATAGTCGGCGGGAAACTGAGCGGATTGGGCGGTACTAATGCACGGCTCGGACGCGGTGAATTCATCGTTGTTGAAGCTGATGAATTCGACCGGTCATTTTTATCCATCACTCCGACCATAGCCGTTCTTACTACGCTGGAAACCGATCATCTTGACTGTTATCGGGACCTGGAGGATATAAAAAGTGCGTTCATACAGTTTGCGTCTAAAGTGCCGTTCTATGGTTTTATAGTTCTTTGCCTCGATGAACCTGCTTTGCTGGATATTATGCCGCACTTGAGCAAAAAGACAATTGTTACCTACGGACTGAATCCGCAGGCGGATATTCAGGCGGTCGATATCCGTCATAAAGATAATTCAAGTACATATACGCTCGTCCGCAGTAATAAAGAACTCGGTACAATCACACTCCAGGTGCCCGGTATACATAACGTGCAGAATTCACTCGGGGCAATTTCGGTAGGACTTGAGCTTAATGTACCGTTTGATAAAATAAAAACCGGTATTGAAAAATTTGCAGGTGTTTACCGCAGATGGGAAAAGAAAGGCGAAGTTAACAATATTGCCCTGTATGATGATTATGCCCATCACCCGACAGAGTGCAAAGCCACACTGTCGGGAGTAAAGTCAGGATGGCGGCGCAGGGTTGTCTGCGTGTTTCAACCGCATCTGTACAGCCGTACCCGGGATTTCTATGAAGATTTCGGCAAGTCATTTTTGTTATCCGATGTACTGATTGTTACGGATATATATCCTGCACGAGAAGAACCGATACAGGGAGTGACCGGAGAGCTGATAGTAAATGCAGCTAAGCAGTTCGGACACAAGGATGTTCATTATATTTCTGACAAAAAGAAAGTACCGGAGTTTTTGAATTCAATAGTAAAACCCGGAGATATTGTAGTAACAATGGGAGCCGGCGATATCTGGAAATACGGCGAAGAATTTTTGAAAATATTAAAAGGGAAAAAATAAAGTTGTACAGCGTTAGGTACAGATAATTATATGATTTCATTAGCCGACATACAAAAAAAACTTCGCGGCAGCATTGCGGTAGATGAGCCTATGTCGAAATATTCGTGGATGAAGGTCGGCGGTCCGGCTGATTTTTATATCGAACCTGCGGATAAGGATGATCTCGTGGCGATAATTGAATACTTCCAATCGCATAATTATTCGTGGATAATAATCGGGCGCGGCAGTAATATACTCATCAGCGATGAAGGAATTCGCGGTGCCGTAATAAGTGTTGAACAAGCACTTTCAAAAATCAGCATTGAGAATAATCTGGTTACCGCTGAAGCAGGATTGCGGCTGACAAAATTTGTCGATTTCTGTATCCAGAACGAACTTGCCGGCGTCGAAATGCTTGCAGGGATCCCCGGTACTGTAGGCGGCGCTGTTGTTATGAACGCAGGTACGCCCGACGGTGAAACAGCCGATTATCTTGTGGAAGTGGAGATTATCAGGAATTCGCAGATACAAAGAGTTAAAAAAGAAAATGCTGATTTTTCGTACCGCCATTCCGGATTTGATAAAGATGTAATTCTAAGTGCGTCGTTTAAACTTCCGCATGGGGAAAAAGAAGAGCTCAGTGAAAAGCGGCGGCAGTTGATCCTTCGCCGTAACAAAACGCAGCCTCTGGAACTGCCGAATTTGGGCAGCATGTTCAAGAATCCGCCTAATACCTATGCGGCTAAATTGATAGAACAGGCAGGCCTGAAAGGCAAACGTGCAGGAAACGCACAGATATCCGAGAAGCACGCAAATTTTATTGTCAATCTCGGCGGCGCAAAAGCGGAAGATGTTATGAAGCTTATCGATCTGGCGAAAAGAACAGTTTATCAGAATTCAGGAATAATGCTGGACCTGGAAGTCAGGCTGGTTGGATTTGGAAATTCGGCGAAGGAAAAAGAATGAGTGAACCAAAACCGAAAATTTATCTAGCAGTGTTTTTGATAGTTATGGTAGTATGCCTGGCAGTCGGTGCAAATATGTGGAAATCGAGTTTAAAAATTGATCAAATAAAAGTCAACGGCAACAGGATTGTCGGCACTAACGAGATTGTTCAATTGTCACAAATACAAGCGGGCATGCTTCTTTATAAAGCCGACTTAAATGAAATTCAGCAAAACGTGAAAAGTCATTTTTATATCAAAGATGCAGTAGTGGAACGTAATTTGCCCAGCACGATAAGTATTATTGTTACAGAACGAACACCTGTTGCAATGGTAAGTCTTTCAGAACCGATTTATCTGGATGAGGACGGCGTAATGCTTCCAAAGGTGGTCGCTCACAGAGTTTTTGATTTGCCGGTGATAAGCGGAATAGCGCCGCGCGAATCGTTTATTTACGGCACAGTTGTTAATGAACCTGATGAAATTGAAGCGCTGCAACTGCTGGCAGTATTAAAGACGGTAAACCGTCCGCTGTATCACAGTATTTCGGAAATCCAGCTTCGAAAAGGCAGGGATATGCTGCTGTACTCGGCTGAAGGCGGCGTACCGATTATATTCGGCCGCGGCGAGCTATCCCAAAAAATTTCACGGCTCGAGGTTTTTTGGGACAACATCGTTCGCACGCGCGGGGTGCAGAGCCTGCAATACGTAGACCTGCGGTATAAAGATCAGATAATTGCAGTGTGGAACGACGAAAAAAAAGGCGCAATAACAATGTAGTGACAGGTTATAACGCAATATTTTAAAAATTGATTAGAAAGATATGATATGGAGCAGGATATAGCAGTCGGATTGGATATTGGTACCACGAAAGTGTGTGCAATTGTTGCATCGCCGGACGACAATTATCCCGGGAAACTTAAAATTCTCGGAATAGGCAAAAGTGCATCGGAAGGATTGACGCGCGGTGTGGTAACAAATATCGAGAAAACAGTCCGTTCCATCCAATCGGCTGTTCAGGATGCAGAACAGCAATCGGGAGTAAAAATCAGCGCCGTGAGCGTAGGTATAGCCGGCGATCATATTCAAAGCTTCCAAAGCCGCGGCGTCATCAGTATAAGCCGTCCGGAAAATGAAATTACGCAGGACGATATAGACAGGCTGATTGAAGATACAAAACGCGTCGCGCTGCCGCTGGACAGGAAGATTATACATGTGATTCCGCAGCAATTCATTGTGGACGGGCAGGATAGTATTTATGATCCTGTTGGAATGTCGGGCGTGCGGATGGAAGCTATTGTTCATATCATAACCGGACTTGTCACTGCAGCGCAGAATATTTACAAATGCGTTCAGCGTGCCGGCCTGCACGTAAACGATATGGTGCTTGAACCGCTGGCATCCAGTTATGCAGTGCTGGACGATGAAGAAAAAGAGGTCGGCGTAGCATTGCTGGATATCGGCGGCGGTACGACAGACCTGGCAGTATTTGAAGAAAGGACAATCCGCCACACAGCGGTAATCGGTATTGCAGGCAAAAAAGTAACGGATGATATTCGCAAGGGATTCGGTATTCTTACCGATCAGGCAGAAAAAATAAAAATTGAATACGGCTTTACTTACGAGCCGGCGATAGTGGATAATCAGACTATTCAGATTCCGGGCATTGGCGGCCGGGCTCCGCTTGATATAGACAAGCATTTGCTGTGCAAAGTAATCCAGCCGAGGATGGAAGAAATTCTGGAGTTTGCAGCGATGGAAATAAAACGATCGGGATATTCAAAGCACCTTTCTGCGGGAGTTGTACTGACAGGCGGAGGTTCGTTAATAAAAGGAACCGCCGACCTGGCTAAAGAAGTACTCGGAATGCCGGTAAAGATCGGAATTCCGGGCGGCTTCAGCTCGGGACTTGTCCGCGAAATAGAAAATCCGATTTATGCTACCGGTGTCGGACTTGTTATGCATGAGCTTAAGCATAGAGATCGTTCCGGCATAAAGGCTGTAATTCAGAATGGAAAAGGAAGAACGATCTTTCAGAAAATGAAATCATGGTTTGATGAACTTTGATGGAGAATGTAGATTACAGAATGCAGAATGCAGAATACAGAATACAGAATGCAGATTACAGATTATATACTGCAAACTGCAATCAACAATCTGCTTACTGCAATCTGTTAACTGCTGACTGATTATTTAAGACAATGAACAGAATTATTAATAACTAACTCACAACAAATAAAAGGAGAAACCACCGTGCCTATCGAACTTGACATCCAAGCTAGCCGAGGAGCGAAAATTCGCGTTGTTGGTGTTGGCGGAGGCGGAGGAAATGCCGTAAACAGCATGATAGATAAAGGTCTTAACGGCGTCGACTTCGTTGTAATTAACACGGATTCACAGGCGCTTGAACGAAGCCAGGCGCCGCATAAAATTCAAATCGGGAAAAATCTGACACGCGGATTGGGATGCGGAGCCGATCCCAGCGTTGGATTCCGTGCTGTTGAAGAAGATAGAGAGGAGATTGCCCAGGCATTAACCGGCTGTGATATGGTATTTATTACGGCAGGAATGGGCGGCGGTACAGGCACCGGAGGTGCACCGCTTGTAGCAAGTATTGCTAAAAGCATCGGTGCACTAGTTGTCGGTATTGTTACAAAACCGTTCAACAGCGAAGGCAAAAAAAGAAACGGACAGGCAGATCAGGGAATCGAGGAGCTGAAAAAGAATGTCGATACGCTCATAGTTATTCCCAATCAGAAACTGCTGGATCTTATTGACCGGCGTACACCTATAATTGAGGCATTTGAAATAGCCAACCAGGTTCTTTATAATGCAACAAGAGGAATATCGGAAGTAATTACAGTCCCCGGCTATATCAATGTTGATTTTGCGGACGTGCGCACGATCATGAAAGAAATGGGCGATGCGTTGATGGGAACCGGAATTTCATCCGGCGACAACCGTGCAACCGAAGCGGCTCAGATGGCAATATCGAGTCCTCTGCTCGAAGGAGTGTCAATTGCCGGTGCGCAGGGTATTCTTATCAACATCACCGGCGGCAAGGAACTCAGCCTTATGGAAGTGGATGAAGCTACGAAGGTAATTCACGAAGCGGCGGGCGAGGAAGCAAATGTTATACTCGGTACCGTGATCGATGAAAACATGACGGATGAAATCATGGTTACAGTTATTGCGACCGGATTTAACAAACGAGCGGCGGCAATCCAGCGGCCTGCGAAACCGGCTGCAAAGCTGATCGATCATGTGCCGGTCGGGCCGACAGAGCTTCAGCGTTTTGAATTGCCGACATTTGTACGCCGGGGTGTAGAAATTCAAAATACATCTTTGCGTGAAACAGGAACGCAGAAAGAAAAGATCGATAAATCAGATACAGAGCGCCCGGCATTTTTGCGCAAGATAATGGATTAATCGGTTTTTTTACATATTGAAATAAGTGATGCACCTTCTCTTCTCCTTTGCACGGTGGGCGGGAAGGAATAATCACTTGCACAGCTCCGGCTCTCCAGCTCCGGTTTTTTTCTCCGGAGAGCCGGAGTTTTTTATTGCGGCGAAGAAGATTGAATTCCATAATGAATAAGTTTAGTCTGAAATCAACTTTCAATCCAGAATGTCCAAATCGATATGCCGCTCCTATGGAGCTAAAATTATTTTTGTTCTATTTCTATAAATATTACGCTCCTAACGGAGCTAGTTTGAAAAATGATTATAGTCCCGTAGGGACGAAATATTTATAGCGAAGATTAAAAAAAGAATAATAAGCCCTGTAGGGGCGAAATATTTTTTTCCGTTAAATGAATTCAACAGTTGGTAAAAAAAAACCGAAGGGCTTCGTGATAAACAGCCGTATGATTTATCATACAGCATATGAATTGGGCAAATGTCCGACTACGAGTCGGACTCTACAGGTGCGTGTAGAGTCCAGCTCCCAGCTGGACAATTTAACACAAGG
>JAFGLB010000153.1 GCA_016928255.1 Bacteroidota bacterium | reverse complement strand
GATGCCTGGGCTGATCCGGAAATTCATGGCGACAGGGAACCGGTCCGGCAGGAAGCGCTGAAATTCGGCACCAATATAATTGTATGGGTTTTAACACACTGACTGTGCAGGAAATATTTTTGATTCATTGATCATTGAAATTCTGAATTATTCAATCCTATGCAGGAAACTTCAATTTTAGTAAATCTTCTCGGCCGCATCCGACAGGTACGCGATAAACAAAATCGCGTTAACCTCTTGTGCAATACTTTGGTTTTCTTAACCTGGATTACCGCTGCAGCGGCTTTCTTGTTTATTGCGGAAGCAGTGTTCGGTTTTTCAAGCTCGGCAAGAACCGTCATATTTATAATTTCTGTTCTTTTAATAGTATTTACAGGAAGCTGGATGGTTGTTCGTCCTTTCCTGCAGTTCATCGGTATCATGCCGTCGATTGCAGATGATAAAACTGCCGTTATGATAGGCGAATTCTTTCCTTCCATTAAGGACAGATTATTGAACTTCCTCCAGCTGGCAAAATCAGCCGGCTCCGGTACAATGTTCTATTCGAAAGAACTGGCAGATGCAGCATTGGAAAATTTTGCGGAAGAAATCAATTCTTTAAATTTTTCCGACTCTGTTAAAACAAATCATTTGTCGCGAAAATATAAGCAGCTCGGCGCGGTTATTGGTATGATGATCGTTTTATTTTTACTTTTCCCGGATGCTATTTCCGGTGCCGCCGGCAGGCTAATTCATTTTAAGCAGGAATATTTACAGCCGCCCAGATATCAAATCAATTTATTCCCGGGTGATAGGGAAATATTAAAAGGAGAGAATGCCGATATAAAAGCTGAGATAAAAACTCTTATTCCGGTTTTTAATTCGCACCCGGATGAAATTACTTTTTTCCGCCAGCAGGAAGGACAGGATAATTTTGAAGAAATCAGGGTCAAATCGGATTCAGGCGGGATTTTCAATACAACATTCCAGACGGTTAGAACAACAACAAAATATTATGCACAATATGCCGATGCAGAAAGCAGGCATCATGTTCTGACTGTTTTTGACCGTCCATTGATACGTTCATTCCGCATTCGTCTCGATTATCCGGCTTATACAAAAATTCCGGCGCGATTACTGGATGAATATATCGGCGATGTTGAGGCGCTGCAGGGAACAAGAGTTACTGTTACTGGAACCGCCAGCAAGAATTTAAAAGAAGGGGTAATTCATTTCGGTGATAAAAACAAATTAATGCTTTCAACGAAGAGGGACAAATTTTCTGCATCATTTACACTTTCCGGGGATAATTCGTATTCAATTCACGTTACAGATGAGCAGGGATTATCGAATGCAGATCCCGTTATCTATCGTCTGAGTGCGGCAGCAGATGAATTTCCTTCCGTTGAAATTATTGAACCGGGAAGGAATATGGATATAGCTGAGAATAGGGAAATACAGTTGGTTCTGAGAGCAAAAGACGATTTTGGTTTTTCCGCAATGCGTTTGGGACACAGGCTGGTCAGGTCGCGCTACACACAGGCAGATTCGCAATATACATACACAGAGATACCTTTTTCTGCCGATGACACGGAAATTGAGGTATATTATAAGTGGAATTTAAGCGGTTTTAGTCTCGTGCCGGAAGATGTACTGGAATACTTTGCAGAAGTATACGACAATGATGCTATTAACAGTCCGAAGATCGGCAAGAGTAAGGTATATCTAATCCGGCTTCCCTCTCTGGAGGAATTTTTTGCAGATATTAATCAAGGCCATGAAAAGTCGGTAGAGGACCTGAAGCAGTCCTTTGAACACACGAAGAGGTTGGAGGAAGACATAGAGTCTATAAACCGCGATCTGAAGAAGGAAAAAAATCCTGACTGGCAGACACAAAAGAAGATGGAAGAGATAGAAAATCAATTTAAAGAAGTGCAAAGAAAACTGGACGATGTTCAATCCAGAATCGAACAAATGACACAGCAAATGCAGCAGCAGAATGTTTTGTCAAAACAGACAATGGAAAAGTATATGGAGCTGCAGCAGCTTTTTCAGCAGTTTGATGTTTCTGAAATGCAGAAAATGCTTATGAAACTGCAGCAGCAGATGCCGAATTTTTCCAGGGAGCAGATGCAGGAAGCGATGAAAGAACTGAAATTTTCTGAAGAACATATCCGCGAGGGTATAGAACGGACTTTAAATCTGCTGAAGCGGTTAATGATAGAACGGAAAATAGATGAAATAAAGAAAAGAGCTCAGGAACTGGAAAAAGCTGAAGAACATCTGGCAGAAGAGGCCATGAGGCAGTCAGAAAGTGAAGTTGAACGGCAGAAACTTGCCGAAAGACAGGCCGATCTTATAAATAGTGAGCAAGCCATGGAAAGAGAGGCGGCAGATCTCAAGAACAAAATGGAAGAATTTTTCACCGAGATGCCGGTTGATAAGATGCAGGAATCTTTAGATCAGCTTCGTAACGGGCATCTGGATCAGAAAATACAGCAGGCCTCGGATCATATGCGGGCCGGAAATATGAAACAGGCACAGCAGATCCAACAGCAAATAGCGGACCGGCTGGGGCAGTTCAGCCGCCAGATGAATGCCATGCAGCAGCAAATGCTTGAACAGCAGTCGCAGTTTGTCATAAATGAAATGCGCAGGGCGGTAAATAATCTTCTTGAGCTTTCTAAAGACGAGGAAGAATTAAAACAACGTTCAAAGCAGTTGGCAAATTCTCCCCAGCTTCGCGAAAGCGCTCAGGATCAGCAGAGAATTGTTAAGGATTTGAATAATGTGATTACAGATTTAAATGAATTATCTAAAAAAACTTTTATCGTAACTCCTGAAATGGGACAGACTATTGGTGAAGCTTTAATGCATATGAATAGTTCGGTGCAGATGTTAAGCGATCGAAACGGTGTGCAGGCCTCTAAAGAACAGGAAAGCGCCATGTCTTCTCTAAATCTTGCAGCAATTCAAATGCAGGATGTGATGCAGTCCATGATGCAGGGAGGAAGCGGAGAGGGCGCGGGGAGCCTGATGCAGCAGCTGCGCATGATAGCAGAGAGGCAATTATCGGTGAACATGCAGACCCGGCAGATGGGCGGTATGTCGCAGCAGCAGGCGGCGGAAGCTGCCAGGCTTGCGCGGGAACAGGCAGCAATTCAAAAATCACTGGAAGAATTGAACAGCGAAGCACAACAAACCGGCGAAAAGAAAAGGATACTGGGCGATTTAAAGAAGATTGCAGAGGAAATGGAAGAAGTGGCCAGGAATCTGGAACAAAACAAGGTTGATCCTGAAACAACCAGGAAGCAGGAGCGTATTTTATCGCGTCTTCTCGACGCCTCTAAATCAACGCGCGAACGGGACTATGAAAAAAAACGGAAGGCCGAAACCGGCACTCAGATTGCCCGGAAAAGCCCGAAAGATATGGATTGGGATTCATTGGAAAAAACCGGCAGTCTGCGGGAAGAACTATCTAAAGCGTTGGAACAGGGATATACAAAGGATTACCAGGTGTTAATCAGAAAATACTTTGAGAAATTGGAAAAAACAGAAAAGTCTGTATATTGAAGTCGATAGAATAATTAAGCTGATATTTATCAAACAGGAAAAGGAGGGAAATATGAAAAATTTGACCGGCAATTTATGGCGACTCGTTCTTATTACACTGCTGGGATTTATCGGCAGCCTGATTTCCGGATTAATGAAATACGGCGGAGAAATTTTCGATCCCCTGACCGTCGGATTTGCATATTTCATCTTGTACGGCATTTGTACATCCTTTATCTTTGCCTTCTACCATGTACGCGGACTTATCAGCACAATCGGCGTTGCCTTTTTGGCCGGAGCTATAATTTTTATAATCACACCATCCTGGATGCCGACAATAAATTCTATCGTTTGGTCGTTTGGAGTAAGTCTTTCAGTAATTTTTATCGCATTCCTTTTTGAGCGGAAATTGGCAGGCTTTAAACGGTGGAAATTTATTTTTGTCGGACTGTTTTATGGTGCAATCTTTGTTCTTCTGACTTTTCTCATGGGAATTTTCGTCAATGTTACCGCCATTCCGGCAGAAACATTTCAAAAGAATTTTGTTGACGGATTACTGCTTGGATTGTGCGTGAGCCTGGGAGTGGATTTAGCAGAGGTGCTGATACATTCGGT
>JAFGLB010000152.1 GCA_016928255.1 Bacteroidota bacterium | reverse complement strand
ATTCAACGACAGGACATTCCAAATAAGCCATGTTGGAATGATGTACGAAGGCAGAAAAGCTATTCTGGAAGTCTTCCAGGATATTACAGAGCAAAAGAACCTTCAACAGGATTTGATGCAGTCGCAAAAACTGCTGAGCATCGGTACGATGGCCGGGGGAATAGCACACGATTTCAATAATATCCTGGCAATAATACTCGGATATTCTTCTCTTCTGCTGTCTATCAAAGATAATCCGCAGAAATTCTCCGATGGAGTGACGGCTATAAGACAGGCGGTTGATCGCGGTGCAGCTCTTGTTCGTCAGATTCTTACTTTCGCACGCAAAACGGATATCTCGTTCGAAATACTCGATGTAACCGAGCTTGTAAAAGAACTGGTATCGATGCTTCAGCAGACGTTCCCGAAAATCATTACATTTAAAACAACAATAGAAGAGCATTTACCTCATATAAAAGCGGATCATACGCAAATACATCAGGCATTGCTGAATTTATGTGTAAATGCGCGGGACGCTATATCTCAAGGCGGAGAAATAACTATTGTTGTAAAAAAGATAACCGGTGATATATTAAGGAGTCAATTCAACTCTGCATCCGACTCATGGTATCTAAGCATAAGTGTATCCGATAATGGAATCGGAATGGATGAATCAATCCGCGGCCGAATATTCGATCCGTTTTTTACTACAAAAGAAAAGGGGAAGGGAACGGGACTTGGTTTATCTGTTGTATACGGTATCGTTCAGGCGCATCAAGGCTTCGTAAATGTCGAAAGCACTACCAATCAGGGGACAACTTTCACTCTTTATATTCCCGTACCCGAGGAAAGCAGTCAATCTCTTGAACTTCAGGAACAGTTGGAAGAGCAGGTATCCGGCGGGAACGAAACTCTTCTTCTGGTTGAAGATGAAGTTCTCTTGCTTGACATGGTGCAGATACTGTTGGAAACGAACGGTTATACAGTCCTTACCGCGAAAGACGGAGAAGAAGCCGTTCAAATATATCAGCAGCATGCCGGTGAAATATCGCTTGTTATAAGCGATATGGGACTGCCCAAACTTTCGGGCATGTCTGAATTCGAGAAATTGAAGGAGATAAATCCAGATGTAAAAATCGTATTCGCCAGCGGTTTTTTCGAGCCTGATGTTAAAGCGGCATTAGAAAAGGCCGGCGTTAGGATTTTCATACAAAAACCTTATGTTATTGAAGAAGTTTTACTGAAAATTAGAAAAGGCCTGGATTCTAAATAACCCGGTACCTCAAACTACTTTTTAAGAGATAGAAAAAAATAAATATGGATGACAATAAAATTAATCAAAACAGCGGTTTTGCCTGTCCGTTGCCGCTGACAGAGTATAAGAACATACTTCTTGCACATGGAGGCGGTGGAAAACTTACGCATCAGTTAATTAACGAGGTCTTTCTATCTCAATTTAAAAACGATCTTCTCAGTCAATTGCATGACGGGGCAGTATTCGGTATAGGCAATGAGAGATGTGCTTTCTCAACTGATTCGTACGTTATCAACCCGATATTTTTCCCGGGCGGAGATATCGGTTCGCTTGCCGTAAATGGAACGGTTAACGACCTGGCTATGTGCGGGGCAAAACCGTTGTATCTTTCAAATTCATTCATAATTGAAGAAGGATTGCCGGTTGAAGATCTCTGGCGCGTTGTACTCTCAATGAAAAATGCAGCTGATGCTGCCGGCGTTCAGCTAGTAACCGGTGATACAAAAGTCGTAGACCGCGGCAAAGGCGATAAACTTTTTATTAATACGTCTGGTATCGGCATTATTCCGGAGGGAGTTCAGATAAATCCGAAGCAGGCTAAACCGGGCGACAGAATAATACTGAGCGGATCGATTGCAGAGCACGGAATAGCAATTATGTCGGTGCGTGAAGGGCTGGAATTTGAAACTCAAATCCAAAGCGACTGCGCGCCGTTAAACGGCCTGGTAGATGCTATGCTTGCGGCAAATAAAGAAATACATGTTCTTCGGGATCCTACCCGCGGCGGTGTTGCGTCTGTGCTGAACGAAATCGCCGAAAGTGCCGGAGTCGGCATTTCCATCAGCGAGCATCTAATTCCGGTCAGCGAGCAGGTTCGCGGTGCATGCGAGATACTTGGTTTTGATCCTTTATATGTGGCAAATGAAGGCAAATTAATAGCTATTGTTTCTGCAGACGCGGCAGCAAGTGTTTTAGAGGTTATGCACAATCATCCTCTCGGTAAAAAGGCTTTAATTATCGGCGAGGTTGTTGCAGATTTTAAAGGCATGGTGGTTATGAAAACACGGATCGGTGGCCGGCGTGTAGTGGATATGCTTTCAGGCGAGCAATTACCCAGGATATGCTGAGTTTTTTTTAAAACCACTTGCGGATTCAAAGCATTAATCAGTAATTTAATTCATTTTATTTTGGAAATGATATTCCGAACCGCGCTTTTATGCAGCATCACACTCAGCATCTTCAGTTTCACAAAATCTTCATGAAAAAAATAATAACCGGGGTGAGAATTATTTCTCGATCCAGAACCTGAGTCCTTAACCAGATACCAGTCCCTGCCGTTCTTTTCCACATATCCTACAAGATGAACGCCATGGTCATCTCCTGTTGTTCCGTTTTTAAACCGGAATATTCTTGAAGATTCATCTATATATTCCGAAGGAATATCGAATGTCGGTATCACCGCAATGCCTGCGCAGCCGTATATACCCGGTTCTGTTACATCTCCGCCAATAGCAATAGTATAGCCGGCGCGGATTGCGCTTTTAACAGCCGACATAAAATCATTTAACGGAACATTAAAATACGCTTTGCTGTGCCACCAGTTATCAGGAACATCGTACTCAGTCCATTGATAATACGGCCGGTCGGACAGCGAAACAAATTCAATATATTCATCGAGATCGAGTTTTACTACTTTTTTCAGGTATTCCTGCGGCGTCATTTCTTTTCCGTCGACAGTTATCTTTTCCGGCGGTGCACCGATATATTTATTCAGGATTGTTCTAACCACTCGTTCCGCAGATTCAATATCCCATGACTTTGATGCTTTAACCGATTCCAGGTATGTCTTTAATTCCTCAAACATTTTTCTGTGGTCATGAAACGGCTGGCCGTTCAGTAATCCCGTATATGCGGATGCGGGGACAATTCCATGATTTTTCCAAATTCTTATCACTGCATCCGATTCAGAGCCTTCGCCGAATTCCTGGCTTCCCAATGATTTTATATATCCACGCGCTTTTTCAACATATTCCCAGTATACCGTATATAATTCAGACAATTTAATATTTCGTTTATATAACCGAAAAATCTCGGATTCAAAAAATGAAGTTGTTGAAAAGCACCAGCACATTCCGGACACGGCCTGTGATACAGGCGGATTGTGCCGGTACGATGTAAACTCTGAGATTGAATGGGGAGAATCAAATGTTCCGAAATTTACTGCAATCCCTTTTTTAACAGTACTTTCTTTTTTATAAAACGCATCCAGTGTAGTTTTTATGGAATCGAAGAACTCGTTCTTTTTCTCAATAAACACAGCTGTATCGCGTTTTAACGGCTGAGCAGATGTCAACGCCGCTCCTGCAATCAAGAATATCAAAACCGCTAATTTTGTTTTCATGGCGTTTTCCAGATTTAAAATATATAAGGTAAAAACATCCGGGTCTTTTGCATATAAGTTTTGTATTCATCGCCGAATTTATCAATCATTTCTTTTTCTTCATATCTGGCTGTTAGGAACAGAGCAGCTGCATTCAGAATTGCAAACACGGCAGATACTGACGTGATATCCTTTAAAAAAATACCCGTTCCTAAAAGTAAAAGAGAAGAATACAGCGGGTGGCGGATGTATTTATAAAGTCCGGTTGTAACCAGCTTGGAAGTGTTTTCAATATCTCCGTTCTGCGGCTTGCCAACAATACGCAGGAGAAAAAAACCGGTAAATGCAAATACGACTGAGAATATCAAGAGAATCCAAGAGATCAACTGATTCCACGCTAATGGATTCTGAAACCAGGCCGGAATGTTTAAAAGCAGCAATATCAGAATGCTCTCAAAGGCAAAGAACCGTGGAATTCCATGAGGCCGGTTTGCTTTTAGAGAGAATTGCCACGCGAAAATTAGATTTGCAATAGTGCCGATGATAAGGATAACTATTAAAGTACTGCTCACATCCGGCATCCTTTAATTTTATTGTATTGGCACTGCCTCTTTAGCAACTATCTTCTCAATTCCTGAACCAGGTTCCCATGTTCATCCCGGATACGCACGTGCAGGGGCATTTCACCAGGCAGCGAATGCGTAGCACAGGCATTACAGGGATCGTATGCACGAAATGCCATTTCGATCATATTAAGAAGACCGTCATCAACCTTGCCGCCATGAATAAGGCCTTTTGCAGCTTTATCAACACCCATCGCGATGCGTGCACCATTATGTGCAGTGGCAACAATAAGATTTACTTTAGTAATTAATCCGCGCTCGTCGGTTTCATAGTGATGAATCAATGTGCCGCGAGGTGCCTCAACAATAGCCATACCGACAGTCGGTGTTTTAGTGGGAATCGTACGGATATCTTTACTTGTTATTTCGGGATCGTTTGTCAATTCAACACATCTCTCAGCCGCCTGTATCATCTCTATTATTCTAGCCCAATGATTGGCCAACGTCATGTGTACAGGCTTACCGCCGAGTGTTTTATAAAATTCGTCATAAGCCGTTTGGGCTTCCGGAGTGGCCATTCCATCGGAAGCGTTCAAACGAGCCAGAGGTGCCGCGGCAACAACACCGCTGTCGATACCATCAACAAATCCTTTCCATCCGACTTTTTTAAGATAAGGGAACTTCACATAACTCCATGGCTCAACCTGTTCGGCAATATTTTCAAGATACTGCTGAGGAGTGAACTTGACGAACTCTTTACCGTCGGGATCGACAACTCTAACTTTTCCATCGTAAAAATTCACCCGGTTCTTTTCATCCACAAGGCCCATATAATAAGTTCTGTGAGTATAGACTTCCGATGTGATCAGCTTTACATATTCATCATTTTTCAACACGATATCTTTAAATACCTGCAGTGTAAACTTCGCAAATTCCAAAGCGTCCTTTGCTGTGTCTTTGAACTTCTGCAAATCTTCCGGTGCAATTCCTTTCGATACACCTCCGGGCAATCCGAATACCGGATGTATCACCTTCCCGCCAAGATAACTCATCAACTCCCTTATCCTACGACGCATCGATATTACATTCTTTCCTACTCCTATGCCTACCTTATCTATTACTCCAACCACGTTACGCGTTTCCTTCGGCGCATTCGGCCCGACTATAAAATCTGGACCGCCAAGTATGTATACGTGCAGTGCGTGGTCTTCCAGCATAAACAGATTGTATATCAATTCACGGATTTTTTTTGCTGCCGGAGGAGGATCAACTTTGTAAAGATCGTCCAGAGTTTTTGTGCCGGCCATATGATGGGCCGTCGGGCATACGCCGCATATCCGGCTGGTAATTTGAGGCATATCCTCCGCAGGCCGGCCCAGCGAAAATATTTCAAATCCCCTCAACTCCGGAATTTGATAATATGCTTTTGTCACTTCGCCCTGGTCATCCAAAAAAATGTCTATTTTACCATGACCTTCAAGGCGAGTTATCGGATCTATAGTAACGCGTCGCGTCTGAGTTGATTCCACAATATTATTCCTTGTATATTTACAGTAAAATCTTTATGTCTTATTTAATTCTCTTTCTCAATAGCGATACCGGCAGTGCATATCGATAAAATGTGCCTACAGGATCCGGAATAGTCGCCAATATCTTGTCTATCTCTTTTTCCTCTTTAGCTTCTACCTGCGAGGCAAGTGCTGAGAGTATCTTCGCTCCCTGATCCTTTACGCGTGATGTCGGTCCAAAACAACCGGTGCATGGCATATTGCCTGAGATGCATACTCCTTCGCAGCCGGCCCGTGTCGCCGGACCCATGCATATAATACCCTGGGCCAAAAAACATAAATTAGGATCAATTTGCACCGCATGCGGACGTTTGAACTCCGTATACTTCAAATCGCTCGGTTTAGTATCCTTTCTCGGGCACTCGTCGCACAGTGCAATATCAGGTGCGAGAACTGTCCCTTTTTCCGGCATTTTACCCGAAAGCAGTGCCTCAAGCGCTTGCTTTAGAAGTTTCGGAGTCGGCGGACAGCCGGGCAGATAATAATCAACGTCTATAACCTGATCCAATGCTCGAACTACATTGAAAAACTTCGGAAGCGTAACGGTGCCTTCTTCTGTAATTACTTTAATTTCAGGCCGGGTTTTTTGCGGATTTACTGTTGAGGGTGAATCTTCATACACGAATTTCAGTACTTCCTCACGCTCAAACTGATTGGCTAGTCCCGGTACGCCGCCCGTATGAGCACAGGAACCATAGGCAATAACAAGCTTGCTTTTCTTCCGCAAGAGTTTTACCATTTCTTCCTGTTCGGATGTCCGGACTGCTCCGTTTATTAAAGAAACAAGTATGGAACCGTCTGGCATGGCTTCCACATCCTTCTTCTTAAAATCCATCGCTACAGGCCACATTACTATATCCACCGCATCTACCACTGCCAGTATATTCTCTGCCAGATCTACTACCGATTCTTCACAGCCTCCGCAAGAGGCGCACCAGTAAAATGCTACTTTTGGCTTATCAGGCATCGACTGTCTCCCCCTTTCTGTTTATTTCCTTCTCCAGTATATCCAGCTCCTTATCCCAATCTGCAAATCTTTCCGGCATACCAAGCGGTCCCAGTTCACGCACCTGTTCTGTCATCTCATTTATTACAGTCTTAACACGCTCGCCCTCAGATGCAGATATCCATTCAAGTCGGAATCTCTTTTCTTCAATTCCCATGTCCTTCAGCATTCTTTTAAGCAGCTGCACTCGCCGCAGCGCTTTATAGTTGCCTTCAATATAATGGCAGTCGCCGGGGTGGCATCCTCCTATTAATACTCCGTCGGCTCCTTTCGAAAATGCGTCCAGCACAAACTGCGGATCTATTCTGCCTGAGCACATTACTCGTATTATTCGTGCATTCGGCGAATACCGCAGTCTTGATACTCCGGCCAGGTCCGCTGCTGTATATGTGCACCAGTTGCAAAAAAATGCCACTATCCGGGGCTCCCAGCTGTTTTTAGATGTTGATTGTTCATTGGTAGATACCATTCTTCATCCTCCGTATCAATTTTCAGCAGCATTCTGTCGATGTTAATTTCAATAAACCGTTGATCTCACTGTAGATCATTTCATCTTCAAAGAGATTCTGCTTGATGGCGCCGGACGGGCACGCTGCCACGCAAGTACCGCATCCCTTGCACAACGCCTCATTAATAAACGCTTTCTGTTTTTCTTCATCACGCGATATCGCATTGTACGGGCAGATCGTAAGACATGTACGGCAGCCAGAACATTCCTCCTGGACAACGAAGGCCGTGTTTGGTTCAAGTTCGATCTCGCCGCGGTCGATCAGCGACAGTGCCTGTGCGGCTGCAGCACCGGCCTGAGCAACACTGTCTGGAATATCTTTGGGCCCCTGGCAGGCTCCTGCAATATAAATACCGTCTGTGAATGTATCTACCGGTGCAAGTTTCGGATGGCGCTCAAGGAAAAATCCTTCGGTCGAGCATGATATGTTGAACATCCGCCTGACATCCTGTGCATCTTCCTTCGGTTCCATACCTACGGCAAGAACAACCATATCCACCGGAACACGGCGTACAATTCCGATCATCGTATCTTCAGCTCTTATAATAAGCTTTCCTTCTTCTTCCGGGCGGACTGCGCAGTCTGTAACTTCAGCAACACGTCCGCGGATAAAGTGTACATTTTCTTCTAACAGCTTATCATAGAATTCTTCATATGCTTTGCCGGGAGTACGCATATCGATATAGAAATTATAAACTTCTGCATCTGTATGTTCTTTTAGTAGGTGTGCAAGTTTAAGCGAATACATGCAGCATGTTCGCGAGCACCAACGGTTTGTTCTTTTGTCACGCGACCCGACGCAATGAATGATTCCAATCATTTTCGGAGTCTTGCCGTTGCGAAGAATTACTTCACCGGAAGTCGGACCTGACGCATTAACCAACCGTTCAACTTCAAGCGATGTATAAACATTTTGGTATTTTCCATAACCATAATACGGAACCTTATCAGCATCAAATGTTTTAAATCCGGTTGCCAGAATAATTGTTCCTGCCTCAATCTCCTTAGTTTCCTCTTGTTGTTTGAAATCAATAGCATTTCTGTCGCATGCTTCCACGCAGGTTTTTTTGCAGTGGCCCGATTTAAATTCGATGCAGGCTTCCCGATCAATCAATACTACCTGCGGTGTAGCTTGAGGAAAAGGAATATAAATTGGTTTTCTTTTGCTGAGCCCGGCGTTGAATTCATCCGGTGTTTTTCCTTCCTTATAAACGCATTTTTCTATACAATCCATACATCCAACACATAATTCTTCATTGATATAACGCGGTTTCCTTTTAACAGTTATCTTATAATTACCGACATATCCATCCACTTTTGTAACTTCAGAATAGGACCAAAGAGTTATATTTGAATGATTTTTTACCTGCGACATTTTCGGTGTGAGAATACATGCAGCACAGTCGAGAGTCGGAAATGTTTTATCGAACATAGCCATATGCCCGCCTATGGTCGGACTCTTTTCAACCAGGTAAACTTTCTTGCCTGCATTGGCGAGCGTAAGAGCGGCATGGATACCTGAAATACCTCCGCCTACAACAAGCACATCGGGATTGATTTTGACATGCTTTGGCTCCAGCGGTTTATGAGAAAAAACCCGCTGTACGGCCGCCCGGGCAAGGTCTTTAGCTTTTTCCGTTGCTGCTTTCTTATCCGTATGCACCCAGGAAACGTTTTCGCGTATATTCACCATCTGAAAGTAAAACGGATTGAGTCCGCCCTTTTCCACTGCAATGCGAAAAGTATGCTCATGCAGCAAAGGTGAACAGGATGCAACAACAATACGGTTCAATTTATTTTGGCGGATATCTTTTTGGACCAGTTCCTGTCCAGGATCCGAGCACATATATTTATAATCACGGGAGACGGCAACTCCGGGCAGTGTTTTTACATATTCCGCTACCGATTTAACATCCAACGAACCGGCGATATTATGGCCGCAGTGGCATACATAAAAACCGATACGGATATCTTCTTTATGACCATTACCATGCATGAGCCGCCGCTCCTTTCTGGCTAAACCGTTTGAGCGACGGTTTCTTAAACAATCTATGCATACTTACTTCCTTTTCTGATAGCCCGAGTGCAATTCCCATCAATTGTGTAAAGTACAATACCGGTATATTTATTTCCTCGTCATAAAAACGGCTTATTCGCTCCTGATAACATTCGAGGTTATGCTGGCAAAGCGGACAGCAGGTTATTATAATTTCCGCACCACTTTTTTGAGCCTCCTTCAACAAAAACCGGTTGAGGCGTAAACCTGCTTCCTGAATTGTTCCTGTAAGACTTCCACCACAACATCGGGTTTTCAATGACCAGTCGATAGGTTCAGCGCCTATTGCCTCCACAATTTTTTCCATCGTCATGGGATGATATTGATCGTCGAAAGTAGCATATGGCCTGAGTGACTGACAACCGTAGTAGCAGGCGATCTTCAAACCTTTGAGAGGTGTTTCTATACGTTTAGAAATATTCTCCAGACCGTAATCATTTACCAGAACATCAATCGGGTGTCTTACATTAACACGCCCGTTGTAGTGAAGTCCGGCTTTATAGAGACTTGAATTGATTTTCGCGCTTACATCCGGAACTTCTTCAAGGAAACGTTCCGTTTTTAAAAGCGCTAAGTAGCATGCACTGCATGGAGCGATAAGATTAACTTCCTCATCCGAAGACTGTAATTCCGCAAGTGCAAGATTACGTGCAGCAAGTGAAAAAGCGTCTATTTCATCTATGGAGACATATGAAGTAGCACCGCAACAATTCCAATCATTTATTTCTTCCAGCTGAATCTCCAGTTTTTTAGAAACCGCGAGCAGCGACTCATCGTATGCCCGTCCTGTACTGCGCAGTGAACATCCTGGATAATAGAGATATTTCATATTTGTGACCCTCCTTTTGTGTTGCCAAGAATTGCATGGAGTTGATCACGCCGCTTAATTCTTTCTTTACCTATTGTAAGCCGGCCCCGCAAAAATAATTTTATGCCAAGAATTGCTTCTTTTATCATAGCAAATGGATTTGTGTGAAGATACAGGCTTACTAATACCCAGCTTTCAGTGTTACGGCCGTCTTTTAAAACACGTTTATAGAATTCCCGTGCGAGCACAGGTATTGTTAACCGTTTCGGATAGTAACCATGCTGGATTGCTTCGCGTTTGAGTGCATACATAATTTCAGTAATATGTATCTGTCTTGGACATTCGACAGTGCATGAATAACATGAAGCACAGAGCCAGATAGTAAGCGAATTTAAGACTTCTTCTTTAAAACCCTCTCTTGTCATAGCAATGACTTTTCGGGGTGTATAGTCCATATAGTGCGATAATGGGCAGGTTGCACTGCAGGTACCGCATTGTATGCAACCTAACAGCTTTTGACCGTATGCTTTTTCTGCAATGTGCTCACCAAAGTTGTGATCCAGCTCTGACTCGAATTTAATCCGCCTGACAACCTTTTTTATATCTTCAACTTTATGTGATTCATCCGAGTGAACATTTGTTGGAATTGGAAGCTGCATGTGTTTTTCCTTAGATAAATAAAGATTTATTTGTGAAATATCCTTCGTTTAATGCAGATCAATAATGTCTCATATTTGAGTGTCAGCAACAATC
Organism: Bacteroidota bacterium; assembly: GCA_016928255.1. Classification (GTDB taxonomy): domain Bacteria; phylum Bacteroidota; class Ignavibacteria; order UBA10030; family UBA10030; genus Fen-1298. The sequence goes on along the minus strand of JAFGLB010000152.1, from coordinate 6,191 downwards.
TGTTTGGCCACTTTTTTCACAGCTTTCCGAACATTGGCCGTTAGCTTTGTTCCTGCAGAAAAGTCTTTTCCCTCAATTCCGTATATCATAAAACTATTCGGCATTAAATTCATTACTTGTGCCAATCGGACTGCTTCTGCAATGCCGAATTTATGTGTTGAATTATGGAATAGACCCGCTGGAATATTTTCTTTCTTTGCATCTATTCTAAAAATTGTTCCCGGTTCCGCGCCGGATGAGACTGCATCTATCATAATAACATTCCGGAATCCCTGCCATGCATCCATTAACGAAGTACCTTCGCCGAATTCCTCTTTAACAGAAATTGCCGGTATTTCTTTTTCACGAATCGTTCGTGCTGCTATTATTCCGGCACCGTCATCGCTGCGGTATTCGTTGCCTATACCAACAAGAAGGAACTTTACGGGATTATTCTCAATCATTATTTTATTTCATTGATAACTTCAGATTGAGAAAATTCTGCAACAATCGGTTTAGCCAGTTTCATATAATCATCCATCTTCAGCCGGATTGATTTTGTCTCGGAGCAAGCATCAAAGACAATTTCTTCGGCGTCAGTGAGCGACTTTTCAATATATATTGGAAGAGCAAATAGATTACCGAACGGCGGCATTGTGCCGCTTTTATAATTCGGAAAAAACGGCTTTAATTCATCCTCCTGTGCAAGGCGCAATTTTTCCGCTTTTATTGTTTTTAGCAGCAAATTTTTATCTGAATAACGGTCGGCAGGTACTACAATCATGCAATATTTATTGCCTGTTTCTACAACCAGTGTCTTGGCATGATTTCTTTCCGGCTTATTGGATACAGCAGTAGTATCATATGCAGTCGATATATGTGCATGCTCTATTATTTCATAAGACACAATATTCTTATTCAAATACTCTATCATATCGCCAGGCTTGGCCATTAACCACCTCTATAATATTGAGTGTTTGTTCCCGCTATTTATCAATTGTTTGCGCCTTCCTTATAAACAACATAGCGGTTTTTTACTAAAAGAAACATTTTTATAAAAAATTACTCGTATGTCATTTTTAATTTCAAAAAATGAGTTGAACATGATATACAAGGATCGTAATTCCTGATTGCCTGCTCACACTGCCATGTTAGTTTTTCCTGTGGTAAATTAATTCGTGGCGGAATATATTCACGCAGATCCTGCTCTATTGTCTTCTGGTTCTGCGATGTGGGGGGAACAATCTTTGCATCAAGAATAATACCCTTTTCATCCAGGCGGTACCTGTGATAAAGAATGCCCCGCGGAGCCTCGGTACAACCGCAGCCCGTACCGGGTTTCAAATCTATTGTCACTGCATTTTTATCGGGCACCGTATATTCTTTTATTATGCGGAGTGCTTCTTCACAAGCATAAAGTATTTCAACTGCCCGGACGATAATACTTTTAAACGGATTGTTGGTTCCCTTTCCTATACCTGCTGATTTTGCAGCATCCTGTGCGGCAGGTGTCAGTTTGTCAAAATTCAAATTATACCGCGCAAGCGGCCCTGTAAAGTACGCACCGCGTTCTTTTAATATTGAATGAAGAGCGGTTGAATGTGAAACATGCTCTTCCATAAAATGATTTTCATATTCCTGAACATCAATATCCAGTCCTTTATTGGATACAAGCCGGCCTTCATTAAAAGGATATTCATTTTCATGACGGAGAGCAACAAATTCGTAATGCCGTTCAAACTCAGGAAACGGCAATTTAGCCGTAAACTTCACAGTCTGAATGGAAGCATCAACTGCCCATTTTAACCGGTCCACTAATGTTTCAAGCTCTTTTTTCGTAGGTAGTTTATAAAAACCACCGACCCGGATATTGATAGGATGAATTTCTCTTCCGCCAATCAAATTAACTATATCGTTTCCTGTTTTCTTAAGTTTCAATGCCATCTGAACAACCTTGCCATGATCCTTCGCCATCTGGATTGCATCTGCGTACCCCAAAAAATCAGGCGCATGCAGCATAAAGACATGAAGAGCATGACTTTCGATCCACTCTCCGCAGTACAGCAAACGGCGAAGTGCACGAAGCTGTCCGTCAACCTTCAGTCCAAAAATTTGTTCCATTGCATGCACTGAACTCATTTGATACGCAACAGGACAAATACCGCATATGCGGGCTGTTATGTCTGGAGCTTCGCTGTACATTCTGCCTCTGAGAAATGCTTCAAAGAACCGGGGAGGTTCAAAAATATTGAATTTTACATCAGTAACTTTCTTGCCGCTGATTTTAACAAGAAGTCCGCCTTCCCCTTCGACCCGGGCAAGGTAATCGACTTTCAAAGTTTTAGTTTTCATGCGCCTCACTCTCTTTTCGAAACGCTTCGGCATATGCATTGAAGCCGCGGAATAAACGCAGCAACTCTTCATCTTTGACACCAAGCGTTTGCCAATAGGCACAGAGTGCTGAAGTGTTAGGCGTTTCTTTTGGACCGAAACAGCCGAAGCATCCTCTGTGATAAGACGGGCATAGAGCATCACAACCTGCCTGTGTAACCGGGCCCAGACAGGTGGGACCATGAGCTACAAGACCGCAGGTTATGCCGCGCCTTTTACATTCGACACATACAGAATATGAAGGCGTATTCGGCTTCCTGCCGTTAAGATATGCATTGATAACTTCCAACAGTTGATACTTATTAACAGGACAGCCTCGCAGTTCAAAATCTACAAAGACATGGTCCGCAATCGGAGTGGATTTGTTCAGTGTCTCTATAAATTTTGGATTAGCATAAACTGCACTGATAAATTTTTTGACGTCTTTAAAATTGCGAAGCGCCTGGATCCCTCCCGCAGTAGCACAGGCTCCAATCGTAACAAGAAATTTCGACTGACGGCGCACCTGATGAATACGTTCTGCATCATGCGGTGTTGTAATCGAACCCTCCACAAGCGATATATCATACGGTCCTTTTATAACCCTGCGGGATGCTTCCGGGAAATTTGCTATCTCGATGTATTCAGCGACAGTTAAAAGTTCGTCTTCACAGTCGAGCAGACTTAACTGGCATCCATCGCACGAGGAGAATTTCCAGACTGCGAGTTTCGGTTTCCGGATTTTTTTTTGTGCCGCCGCTTTTACAGATTTTTTGTTCTTCGTTGCCATTTTAACGCTCTTCCTTCTGCCGATAAAATCAAATTTCCCACTTCACAAGCATGTCCTTGATCTGGCTGTATCGGAATACAGGTCCGTCTTTGCAGACAAAGAAAGAACCAAACTGGCAATGCCCGCATAAGCCGATTGCACATTTCATATTACGTTCCATCGAAACAAAAATATGCTCATTATCCACACCGCGTTTATGAAGTTCCATTGATGTAAAACGCATCATCACTTCCGGCCCGCATACAAAGGCCATTGTATTGCGTGGATCAAAAGGAGCCCGCGAAATAAGATTTGTAACGACACCAACATTTCCTCGCCAGCCGCTCATTGCACGATCGACTGTCACATAAATTTCAAGATCAAATCGCGCACGCCAGTGTTCAAGCTCTTGTCTGAAAAGCACATCATTGGGAGTTCGTGTTCCATACAAAAGCACTACTTTTCCGTACTTTTCACGGTGTGTTACAACTTCATACAGTGCCGGCCTCAGAGGTGCAAGACCGATACCGCCCGCTACAAATACCACGTCCTTCCCGCCGGCCTGATTTATCGGCCAGGGTGTTCCGAAAGGCCCGCGGATGCCGAGTATATCTCCCCGGCGCATCTTATCCATTGCTTTAGTTACCGTACCTACCGCACGGGTCGTATGAATAAGAATCCGTGTGTTTGCCGGATCACCGCTGATAGATATTGGAATTTCTCCGACACCGAATACATATACCATATTGAATTGTCCGGGCAAAAAAGGAAACTCCTCCAAATCACCCTGCGGCTCCAATTCAACTGTAAAGGTATCTTCTGTTTCACGCTTCACACGCCTGATTTGAAAGGGCCATGGAAGCATCGGATTCCTTTTATAATCCACCTTAAGGGACTGTAAGTCAGGGGCGGTCGCCATAAACATCCATTAGTTGTAATCGTGTGGATTCCAATCGTTTCGTCATAATATCAGCAAAACGCTTCAGTAATTCATACCCCAGATGATGGTCGTTCTCACATTTATTGCGCAGGCATTTGCCGTCAAGGGCAATCATACGCGTAAGTTCCACTGCTTTTGCATCGAAGTGCCAGGTATATGGAGGCACAAGCCATGACCAACCGAGTATATCGCCTTCATCCAATGTTTCAATTATAACCGGCCCCTTGTTTGGTGTAATCAATTGAAGAGTCACTTTCCCAGAACGAATAAGATAAAAATGATTCGCTTCTTCACCTTCTCGAAGAATCATCTTACCGGCATCTGCACGAATATTTGATGCACAGCCGACAATAAGTGAAGTATACTCTTCATTGAGTCCCTTAAAGAAGGGATGCTCAATAAGGATTTTTTTAAGATCTTCCATTGTGTGTTCCCTTTATTAGTACTGACTCAATTATGTCTGCTTTTCACGAATCGCCTTGACTTCTTCTGTAATATCGATACCGACCGGACACCAGGTAATACATCGCCCGCATCCTACGCAGCCGAATGTACCAAACTGATCCAGCCATGATGCGAACTTATGCGTTACCCACTGCCGGTAGCGCGATTTTACAGACGCGCGGACACTTCCGCCGTGAATATATGAAAAGTCCAGCATAAAACATGAATCCCATTTACGTATTCGCTCTGCCTGTTTTCCTCCAATATCCGTAACATCTTCAACAGTTGTACAAAAACAGGTAGGACATACCATCGTGCAATTTGCACAGGTCAGACAAAGTTCTGCAGTATGTTCCCAGCGCGGGTGTTCTGAATTCTGGTATAAAACATTTTTCAGATCTGCCGTATCGACTTTCCGGTGAATTTGAACTCTGGTCCGATCTGTAATCCTTTTGGCTTCAGTGATATCCTCATCCGCTGCTTTTGTACATTTAATACTCGCAAGAATTTCTTCTCCCGCTGCAGTTCCGGTTTCGGCAACAAAGCAATGTCTTTTGTCATCTAGAATTTCTGTCAGAGCAATATCAAATCCGGATACTGCTTTTGGTCCGGTCTGCATTGAATCACAGAAGCATGTTCCGCCTGCCTGGCTGCAATTAACTGCAACAATGAAAATTCCTGCACGCTTTTGCCGGTAAAGAGGATCGATATAAGGGCCTTCAAGAAATATTTTATCTTGAATTGCGATAGCATTCAGTTCGCACGAACGAACGCCAAAGAAAGCATACCGGGATTCGCCGGGTGTTTGCTCCCCCAAATTTTGCGAATCAAACCCTTTTGTACTTTTATTTGTAATAAATATTTTTTGTACAGGGGGGAATAGGAATTTTTTCCATGATTGCGGACCTGCATTCCAGGCAAATACAGCATTATCATCTCTTCGTTTCAGACGATAACTGCCATTGGCCTGCTCGTCAGTCCAGCCGATAGGAAGATCGCTTGCCCCGGCAATCTCTGCATAAATAATCGCACTGTCACTGACAGTCGGTCCGATCACTTTAAACCGGCGGCGTTTTATTGCCGCAATAAGATTATCAAGCTCAGCACATTCAAATACGAAAATCTTCACAGAACACCTGCAATATTGCTTTGTGATTCTATAATATGAATTATAACTGCCACAAGTTCAATTCTGAAGATACAAAATTTTCACTTTGCTATTTATTATGCTGCTTTAACAAGTCCTCAATAGCCTGTGTAATCAATTCACCGTCAACCGGCTTATAAAAAACAATATCCGCAATTTCTTCAATAGATTTATTTATATCCTGTGTAAGAGACATATAGGCGCGTAATGCAATAACCGGTATTCCCGCTGCCGTGCGGCGTATTATCTCCAGCTGCTTTACTATATCAGACGAGAATGTAAAAAGGTCAATAAAAATAAGATCTGGCGAGATTTCCCTGATCGTCTGCTCAAAATGCTCCAGGCAGTGCTCACGGATTATTTGGAATCTTTCCTCTAAATTCATTAAAAGAAAACGAGCAAGATCTGCGTCAGGACTGAAAACTAGCACGCGTTTTAAGGCAGTATCCACGCCATGCGAAAGCTTGCTTTTGCTGTTAAAAGCAGTAGAAACCTGATCCGCCATATATATCCTTTTCTCGGAGTCCTTATAAATCAGGATT
>JAFGLB010000015.1 GCA_016928255.1 Bacteroidota bacterium | reverse complement strand
CATTTAGCACAAGGACTCAATTATCTGGAAGCATACAAGCTTGAAATCGGTCTTCTGATCAATTTTGGGTCAAAGAGACTTGAATTTAAACGATTGACAAACGAACGCAAGCTTCATAATCAAATCATAAAACAAACATAGTTGTTTAGTTATAAGTCTTTTCATAAGCATTTTTAATCATAATTATCATTTTATCATAAAAATCAGCGGTCACGTCGTTTAATTATAAGTATCATTTGATCATAAAAATCAGCGGTCACATTGTTTAATTATAAGTATCATTTGATCATAAAAATCAGCGGTCACATTGTTTAATTATAAGTATCATTTGATCATAAAAATCGGCGGTCACATCGTTTAATCATATTTATCATTTTATCATAAATATCAACGGTCCAAATTATTTCGACTGCAGCACAAACACACCGTTCCAGTCGTTGGCAGGCGGATTGATCTGGAATAACTTCATCCGTTCAATATACAGCTGGCAGACAGGATCATCCGGAAATTTTTCCAAAGCGTGAAGCATGAATGCAATTCCCTCGTCCCACCGGCGCTCCTGGTATGCCTTAATACCCTGTCCGTAAATATCCAAAAGGAATTTTGTTTTTTCATCCAACGGTTTATCAGCAATACCCATCAGTTCAAAAATCTGTACAGGCTCTGTCTTGCCCACCACCTGCACTTTGTCAACCAGTCTTGTTACTAGTCGGTTAATTGCTTTCTTTTGCGTGTATTCGGAAATAAGAATGCCTGTTCCGTACTGCTTATTTACTCCTTCGAGACGCGAAGCGAGGTTAACCGGATCTCCGGTTACTGTATAATTCTTTTTCTGTTCCGATCCCATATTGCCTACAATACAGGAACCTGTATTAATTCCGATACGGTGCTTTATACCGACACCGCCTATTTTCATTAATTTTGTCTGCAATTTTTCCAATTGCGACTGCATCTGCACGGCGGTAACGCAGGCATGGTATGCAGAATCGGAATCCGGGATAGGCGCTCCCCAGAACGCCATTATAGAATCGCCTATAAATTTATCCACCGCACCGCCGTTCGCCAGAATTACGTTGGTCATATCGGTAAAGTAGACGTTAAGCAGTTTTACCAAAACATCCTCGCTTACTTTTTCAGAAATACCGGAGAAGCCTTTTATGTCCGTAAATAGAACAGAGACTTCGTGCTTTTCACCGCCGAGTTTTGCGAGGCTCGGATTATTGATCAGAATACGGACGACATTGCTGTCTACATACGTTCCGAACATGCTTGTGATTAGTTTGCGCTGGCGGCCTTCCGTAGCGGCTTTGTATGCGACGGTCGCGACAAAGCAAATAACAAAAGAAGTCAGCGGCGCAACTATATTTATCCAGAGATGTTCGGTTGTGAATGCTATTACGACTACTGTAAGGAACAGCAATGTCACAACAGCAAGTACAAAAATTCCGACTTTTATATGCCGCCTGTGTGTGTAATATCCGATGATGAGAGTTAGAATAAGAAGAATTATAAATTGGATCCAGGCAGGTGCACGTGTTATGAATGAATCGGTAACAATCATATCGTACACGTTTGCGTGTGTATAGAACCCCGGCGCAGATTCATCAACCGGTGTCGGATAATAATCGCCGACTGAGCGGAGAGTCGGTCCGATAATGCATACCTTTCCCCTAAACTGATTAAAGAAAGTCGAGTCGCTTTCCTTGGCAGCCGAAAGAATATCCAAAAATGAGATTAGCGGAAATGATTCACTCTTGCCGATATAGTTAATTAACACTTCACCCCAGAGGCCGGTATGGATTACAAGCGGACCTGCGTAGACAACCGTGCCTTCTTCTGTATCCTCGAAACGGACTTGTTTAGGTTCGATTTTTAATGTTTTGAGTGCAAGTGCGAAACCAAGCGCCGGATATAAACGTCCTGCATATTCAACATAAAGAGGCATTGATCTCAGAACGCCGTCGATGGAGTCCTGAATACAAAGTGCATGTACTACTCCGGTTGAGACTTCCGCCAATTCAGGAAAAGGATAAGCTTCAATATAAGGTGCCCGCGGGAAATGATGTCGCTGGGGTGCGGGAATTCCGAATTTTCCCATCACAAAATGAGCCGTGCTGTCAACATCTTTTCTATTTACATTTTCGCGTTCTGTTTTCGACGGGATGAAAGGACCGAAGACCTGATAGGTATTTTGTGCAAGAGAAAGGTACTCAACAAGGAGCAGGCTTTCTGAACTGTCGGCCTTCTGTTTATCTGTAAGGAACACATCGAGTGCAACAGCCCTGGCTCCTGAATTGCTGAGCAGTGTCATTACTACGCCGTATTGATCGTGCGGGATCGGATATCCGAATTCATTATATGTGCTTTCATCGATACCGATCATTATAGTATTATCCGCGTTATCCCTTTCACCGCGGAAACGCATCAGCATATCCAGGCTGCGGCGTTCAACCGATTGGAAAAAACTTGTGCCAAAAATTTCATGAACAATTAAAGTATTAAAAAGAAGCTCGATGAGGAGAACGACTATAAGGGCGATTATAATTCCTGTATAGCGTTTCAATTGAAATTTTCTCTCTTCCACGGGTACCATATTATTCATCCTTCGTGTAGTGTAGTAAAGAACAACTGAAAAACTGATGCTAATCTAACAATGAGGCGCTCAAAATGCAAGAAAACACTGTGTTTGAATTATGAATGTGATATATTATGTTGACAAACGTTGAATTTCTTGTTATGCTTTTACAATTATATCATATATACGGGAAGAATTGATGAACAAACTTAAAATTACGTGTACCCTGATTCTATCAGTGCTGTTTTTTCTAGTGTGGAATACGGCCGAAGCGCGTTTAATAAAATCCGATACACTGGATATCGGGGATGAAGCACCTCAGTTTGTAATGCGTGATCTTATTACGAATAACGCCGTTTTTCTAAGGGATTATTCGGGCAAAACTCTAAGAGAAGAATGGAAGAAGAAAAAAGAACGGCATGTAGTTGTTTTGAGCTTTTGGGCTACCTGGTGCCAACCCTGCAAGAGTGAAATTTCAATCCTTACTAAAGTAGCGGAAAACTACAAGGATCAGAAGGTAAAATTCTTCCTTATAAATACACTGGAAAGAGCGGAATCAACGGAAGATTCTGTACGCAATGAGTATAATAACCGCAATTATTCATTACCCTGCCTGGTTGACCCTTCCGGCAGGTATGCCAGCCGTTATTCCATACGGGGATTGCCGGTTTTGGTAGTAATAGACAAATTCGGCATAGTTAAAAAGATTAACCGCGGCAATCACGAAAATTTCGAATTGGAACTTGAAAAGCTTATCAATGAACTTCTTGGAGAAACGGAGCTTGATAACAAATAGCCTATAGAATCGCTCAAAAATCTATTAAGAAAAAGATGATATGAATATCGGATTAATGGAAGTGGTTTTATATTCGCCGTTTTGTATATTAACATAACGTTAAACCATGAGGTGTTTGATGCGGCAAAAAGTATGCTGCTGTATATTTGTTCCCATCCTTTTAACACTGATCGGCTGCAGCCCGGCTGAAAATATTTCATCAACTCCTGCAATCATTTGCAGTATTCTCACGCTTGAATCCCGCTCAGGAATGAATCCCGGCGAGGCGGAGAGTGTTACGGACATGTTTGCATCTGCACTGCAGAATACCGGACGTTTTACCGTTGTTGAGAGGAATAAATTAAGTGATTTACTGCAGGAAAAAGGATTCCAATCTGCCCAGAGCGGGGAAGATGATACGGAAGCCGGAAAAATAATTTCTGTAAAAAAAATGTTCTCAGGCTCGGTCGGAATGCTGGGCAAAAAATATGTTTTAAGTATTAAAATGATCGATATATCTACTTCTCGGATAGAATATGCACGTACGTGGACGTATGACGACGATCTGGAAGCCATTGGTGAAAAATTTTTACCGAATGTCGTAGGAGAATTTATAAATAATATAGGCAACCCGTCGGAAAAATGATTTACATTATGCAGCTGTCTAAAAATTGGGATTCCGGTAATCCCGCTGAATTTAGTCAGATTGAATGAAATTGAAAATTTTTAAGGAGGTTTAGATGCACTTACAACAATTTTTAAATCCGGCTCTAATACGCTTCGTTTTATTTGTTTTTTTATTTTCCATCGCTGTCCCTTCGGTCCTGGCTCAGGAAAATGGACTTCAAAAAAAGAAAATGAATATTGCGGTATTGGAGTTTGAACCGCGCGGCGGTGTATCCAAAGAGGATGCGGCCTCGCTGTCCGACGCTTTTCAGGGACAGATCATTGAAACAAACCAGTTTATAGTTGTAGACAGGAACCGTATTAAATCGATTCTTCAGGAGCAGGGATTCCAGCAGTCCGAAGCATGTTCGGGCGTGGAATGCATCGTTGAAGTAGGCAAAATTCTGAAAGTTGAAAAAATGTTTGCCGGCACAATCGGGAAAGTCGGTAAGATATTCACTGTAAATGTGCAGGTGATCGATATAGCCACAGCTCAGATTGAACAGAATAAGAGCCGCCGGCACGACGGTGATATCGAAGATTTGTTAACGGAAATAATTCCTGAAATAGCCGCAGAAATGTCGAAGGAATTAACCGGCGAGGAAGTGGAAATTGCGTCAGGTACATCAGGCGGCTCGTCTTCATGGCTATGGTATACGCTTGGAGGACTTGCAGTAGCAGGGGGCGCAGCAGCATTGATAATGTCGCAAAGCAAAGATGAAAGCAGCTCCACAACAAAAACAGAAGCATTACCGACCGCTCCGGTTTTTCCATAAAAAAAAACATAAGAACGATAATCTCAGTATAGAGAATAATGAAATTTGAATATCACAAAGAGGCATGAAATGAAGAATTTGATAACTTTATTTTTACTTCTATTAATTGTTCCCGTATTCTCCGCAACCGCGCAGGACTCAAAAGAATTAAAGGCCTGCTTACAGCAGGGAAATAAATATTTCACACCGCAGCTGGCGGGTTCGAATCAGGGTAAGAAAGCTGTAATATCTAAAATCATCGCCGGCAATAAAAGCGATGTTTTCTCAGCAGCTTCCAGAGTGCAAAAATCAACGAAGAAAAGCACTCCAATTAAATGGTCTGAACTGCAGATGAAGATGAATAATGCAGAGAGCATGCTTGATGAAAAGATTATTTATTCGCAGGTCGGCAATCAGCGTTCCCCGAACATAGTATCAGACGAATATGAAAAATTTGTGGTATTTGAAAATGAAGATACAGATGGCGGAACTTATCCTTTCGGTACAATAGATGTTTACAGCTCATCGGACGGAGGAGAGAATTGGGAATTTTTTGACGGTTTGTATAATAGTTTATACCGCTTAACACTGCCCCGTATTTCACTAATCGGGACAGACGTAATTGTTGCCTATCTCTCTAACGGAAATTTTTGGACCTATAAATGGGGTCTCCTGGATGGATCCATAATCTCAAGCGCTGTTTCTACCCCTGTGGTGAGCGCATCGGAGTTCGTTGTCGATTTTCGGATAGTATCAGACGAAGAAGACGGCTCGCTTTTCCCTTATTTATATACAGCTTTTATATTTAAGCAGTCAGATGGGGCGCAAAGAGTGATGTTCAGCAGATCTACAGATACTACACGCAATTGGGAGCCTTTTATTACCTTGGGAACTACACAGAATGAACTGGGTATGCCTTCGTTGGGTTTGGATTACTGCTCAAGCGGTGTGTTTGTGGCTTATCTGGGGACTGATATCAACGCCGGCTCTGTATTAATACGCAAATCAACTCTCTACGGTTCCGAATCATCCTGGACTCCTGAAGTTAAGTTGCCTATGTATTACAACGGAGGCAATAATAAAAAATTAGGGCCGGAAATCTCCGCGATCGGATCACGCGTTGCAGTAATTTATCAATATGACTATTACGGAGATGCATCGGATTGGAAATCGGCTTCTGATTTCGACATATATGCCGTAGTATCGCATGATGGAGGTGCATCATGGGAAGAACGTATGGTGAATTCCACCTACAATAGCGAAATCCTGCCCAGTATTTCAAGCGATTATGACGGGAATTTTTACGTGGCATATTTAAGAGACAGCAGAGTCAGGATCAGTATGGCGGGAGAAGAGTTTGTATTTGGAGTTGCGGACAGTTCAATGTCGGTAAATCCAAGTTTTAATGTGTTCCCTTCAATCTGCGGTGCCGCTGTGCCTTATAATAATACGGCTTATACTGTTTGGACGAACATAGATAATGCGACCGATGCGGATATTCTCGGTGCTGAAACTGTTTTAAAAATTCCGCCTGCGTCGCCTACCAATCTTGTTGTTACTCCGATTTCGGGTAATGAAGTAAAATTAGCATGGACAGATAATGCGATGGATGAAGCCGGATTTGCTATTTATTCACGCCAGGCAGGAACACCGGATGAATTTTTAAGAATTGGAGTTGTTGCGGCCGATGCCGTGGCTTTTACAACAACATTAACTTCTTCAGCAGGGAATAATTACTATGTGCGTGCATTTAATGAGAATGGATTTTCATTGCGGACAAATATCGAGACTGCATATCCATCCATTGTAGACAATACTCCGCCTATAGTGACTCTCAATGCAACAACTGGTACGCCTGTGGTTGTATTGGCAAACGGCCAGATCCTGACAGCACCTCAGGTAAACGCAACTGCTTCGGATGCAGAAACCGGAGTAAATAGAATGCAGGTAGCTTACAGGAATACTACACAGCAAACATGGACTTACTCGCCGTTTGTGAATTCAAATACTATCAATTATGAAATTCCCGTCTCCACATTTGTTGACAATAATAAACCGGTTGGTGTAGACTATCGTGTCGGTGCATGGGATAACGCTGATAACGTAACCTGGTCTGATTATGCTTCATTCGATGTGCAAATGGGACCCTTAGTTACAGATCAGCCGCCTTTCACTTTCCCCGCTGCTTCACAATTGGAAAATAAAACAACTGCATACCGGATGATATCTGTACCATATAATCTTGCAAACAAGCGCCCTGCAAATCTGTTGAACAGTTTCGGCGATCATGCAGAAAATGGTGTTTCTTATGTAAAGTGGCGCTTCCAGAGATATGCAAGCGGACAGTATCAGGATTATGATCAGTTCAGTACTCAGAATGCGGTAACTCCCGGTGCGGTATTCTTCTTAATAGTAAAAGATCAAGGGCCGCAGATAACTGTTCAGGGCGAAAGTCTTAATCGTTCCGATGTCATGTATAATACAGGCATATCGCTTCAAAACGGATGGAATCTGGTAGGGAATCCGTTTACTGTACAGCACTCGCTGAATGATCTTGAGTTTTTCCCGACTGCTACACCTTCTGTCGGCGGAACAATACGCCAGTTTGCTTACTATAGCGGTTCAGGCACAGTAAGCGGATGGGATACTTCGCGGGTGTCCATAAATTCAATAAAACCATGGTCGGGCGTAGCTCTGTTTGTTAACAGTGCCGGTACTTTGAGATTTTCTTCAGCGGCTCAACGCAGCGGATTGCCTAAACCTGCTGTTCAGAAAATTACTGGAGTATCAGGTCCTGATTGGACTCTGGCAATAAATGCATACCGCCCGGAAATCGGGATGCGGTGCGAAGGAAGCACAATCGGTCTGGCAAAAGGAGCGAGCGAGGGAGATGATGCATATGATTCATACATACCGCCGATAGTCGGTGATAAGAATGTGGAGGTTTATTTTAAGAACGCAGACGGCGCTATGCTACGCGATATACGTCCCTTAAGTAAAGAAGGCAGTATATGGGAAATGAAGGTGGTAACCGGTGATGCAAATGCCCGTGTGAATCTGCAGTGGAACAGCGATTTGAATCTGCCTGATCCCGCATTTGAAGCTTATCTGATTGATACAGACCAGAAAACGGCGCATAATCTTAAACAAATAAGATCACTGGAAATCAATTCGGGAGACGGTATACGCAGTTTCCGCGTAGTGATAGGCAAAAAGTCGTTTATTGAAGTCAATAATGCCGGTGTAGCCATAATACCTTCAAGCGTGAAGCTTTATGCAAATTACCCGAATCCATTTAATCCGGAAACGGTTATACGGTACAGCCTGCCTGAATCGTACGAATCTTACACGGTTGAACTGAAAGTTTTCAATGTGCTTGGGCAGGAGATAGCAACTCTGGTCAACGAACGGAAATCGTCTGGATATTATGAAGCAAAGTTCAACGGCGCAAATCAAAGCTCGGGTATTTACTTCTATCAGTTATCAGTCACAGGCGCTAATAAAACTTACCGCGAAATTAAGAAAATGGTATTGATGAGATAAAGGTTATTGCTGGGGATATTAAATCTTAAGGAGAAGAAGTGATGAAAAGTATTAGGGCGATATTTCTCACAGTCATACTCATCCTTCCGCTAGTGCTTTCCATAGGGCAGGATAAGCGGGAATGGCCGCGTATAATGGTGATCCTCGATGAAAAAATAGACGGTACGCCTGCCGATGCACGGCTTGTTGCCTCAAAAATCGAGGAAGTACTGCTTGAAAAAGGTTTCCGTTTGGTTGATAAGGGACAGTTTGAAAATGTAAAGATGCGCGATATCGCGGTTGCAGAAGGTAATCCGGCCCGCGCAAAGGAAATAGGCCTGCGTTACGGTGCTGAGTTGATTATTATCGGCAATGCGGAAGGGAAGCTTGAAGCTGAAAAAGAATTCTACGGCGTAAAAAATATTGAATACGCCGCTAAAGGGAGCTGTAAAGTTATTATAACTGATACAGGCGAACTTATTGCCGTATCATCTAAAATGACAAAAAAATCGGCAGGGGGGCCCGCGTCTGCAGCGAATCTGACTATGACGACTCTCGGCGAATTGCTTGCGACGGATATTTACGCAAAGACACGCGTCAAAATGCTTGAAGAAACATCCGGGCCGCGTATTGTCCAGATCGCATTTATTGGATTCGATCAAAAAACGATCTCTCAGTACGAACGGAACCTGCCAGGCGAGATCCCGATGATCGAACATATGAAATTAAGGTACTATGAGAAAGAATCGTCTGTGTACGAAGCAACGATTCATGGATCGATCGATAACCTGCGCGAGGAATTTACTAAACGCCAGGATGTGATTGTCGTGGCTTTCACGGGCACGCGGCTCGATATCAGCACTCCGGACTTTGCAGAAAGGGCAAAGGGAACAGTAGCGTCAGCCAGCCCGCTTGATATTTCACAATTCATTATTGAAAATGTCTTCCCGTCTCAAGTGAATTATTACGCTTTTAATCCGCTTGCGAAAATCGAAGTTGAGAATTCGGCTAAATCTGT
>JAFGLB010000151.1 GCA_016928255.1 Bacteroidota bacterium | reverse complement strand
TGTCATGATAACTGATTTTGCTGTAACTCACCATAAAATAATATACTTATAATTATTCTATGGTTACATTCTTACATAATTACCAAATAAAAACGGGGATACTTTTTGATTTTTTATATTTTTTATTGGCGTTAATTTTATACCTTGTTGTATGCCATGATGAAATACCTGATACCATTGAAGCATAACGGTTCCGATTAGACAACTGAGATTTATTTTACCATGCATTATATATTCTATTTCTTTTTATTATTCCTCGTTCCTCTTTACGGATATCAGGCTGAAGATGTTTATTTAAAAATTGCTCAGGCGGCTGAAGAGCAGGTTGGCGTGACGACAATGTATGCTCCCGGTTACGTTCGTATATCTTATCCCGGCGGGGATATACCGCTTGAGAAAGGTGTATGCACCGATGTTATTATACGCGCATTAAGGGAAATTGGAATCGATCTCCAGAAGGAAGTGCATGAAGATATGGCAGGGCATTTTAAAGCGTACCCGAAATTCTGGAAGATGAAAGCGCCTGATGCGAACATCGATCACCGCCGTGTACCTAATCTTATGAAATTCTTTCAGAGGCGCGGCAAGAGCGTTCGTACCGGATCGGAATACATGCCCGGCGATATTATTGCATGGGAGCTTGATAATGGATTGTTCCATATCGGTATCGTATCGACGGAAATTGTGCAGGGAACGAAACGGTACTATATGATACATAACATAGGTGCCGGCGCTAAAAAAGAAGATATGCTCTATGATTTTAAAATTATCGGACATTATCGCTGGTGATTTTATTCTACACCGTAAAAATCTCCGCAGTTTATTTCCGAAAAGCAATTAAATCCAAGGAGAAATTTTAATGAAAAAAACATCTTCCAAATTTATTAAAAATTGGATTATTGCAATAGTAATAATTCTTTGTACCGCCTGCGGTTCGGCTTTCAGCCAGGTAAAAGACGGGTGGAAGAATCTGAAATATTCTATCTTTTTTACACATGGGGATCTGATAAATCTTTTATCGGATGATGCAAAATTTAAACAGACCATGTCGTACTTCGCTCCTATAAAAATCGAGAAAGCTTATCTCGAAGGGAGCAACAGGGGAGATGAAAAAATACAGCTGATGCGAGAGATATCCGCAAGGTTCCATGCGATGAATATTAAAACTGTGGGAGCAATGGTCCCTGTTTCGGAAACGGGACCCATGTGCTATAACAATCCGGAACACCTGGCTCTGCTTGAAAAACGCATGAAGTCGCTGGCATCAATATTCGATGAGATCATACTTGACGACTGGCTTTTCACGATTTGTACTTGTGAAAAGTGCATTAAGGGCCGCGGCGATGCCAGCTGGGCTGATTACAGGACGAATCTTCTGGTCGAAAAATCAAAAAAGCATATTATCGATCCGGCTAAAAAGATTAACCCGCGTGTAAATGTTATAATAAAATATCCGAACTGGTACGAAGGACACAGGCAGAACGGATATGATGTTCACAAGGAAACACTTCTTTATGATAAAATGGCGGTTGGCATAGAAACACGAATTTCAGAGATTCAGGATCAGCACATACCGGTTTACAGCGGATACGTTTTTCAGAAGTGGTGGACAAGCGTTGCCCCTTCGAAGTGGATCGGTTCATGGCTGGACAATTACGGTATGAAGGGTGGAGCCAGATATTACAACGCCCAGTTATGGCAGGCAATAATGGCACAAACACCCGAAATTATTTTATGGTGCGGCGGACAGCTTTATCATACGAATCCGTCGAGCGATGTGTACCCCGATTTTATGAAAATGCTGCTGGAGTTCGATAAAGCAGCAGGACTGCTGGAGGGTTCATCGCGCGGCGTGCCGATGTACCTCCCTTACGGATCTACGGGTGAGTACAATATTTTCGGATATCTTGGAATGATCGGAATTCCGATAGAACCTGCGGCAGAATTTCCGGCGAAGAGTCAAAATGCAATATTTACTCTGCATTCGCTTCAGGATACCGGCCTTTCGGAAAAGATGCTGCAGCGCTTGAAAGACGGAAAAGATGTGTTTATGACGTGGGATCTTTACAAGAGACTGGGAAAGAGTGAGTTTAAAAAAGTCCTGAGTCTGCTTCCGAGTGTCTGTTATGTTACCTCTTCGGATATTCGCATTCGTGAAGGATGGTCTGATACGATTATTCATATCGATAAACCTATGACATTCCCCCGCATCGAGACTACAACATGGCCGTACGTAAGGGATGTCGCAGTGGTTGAAGAGGATTATGACCCGGCTGTATTTTTGAGAACGAATTATTTAAATGGTACTATTTATATCCTAAATGTTCCCAGCAACAAGCACGACCTGCAGCGCCTTCCGGCTGAGGCCCTGACATTTATCAGGAGGGCTTTTACAAAGGAACTCGGATTCGGTTTGATAGGTCCGGGCAACGTTGCATGTTATCTATTCGGACAGAAGCAGTATGTTCTATTTAATATGGGAACGGCAGAAGCTCCGGTTACCCTGCAGTTTATGGAAAAATCTGCAACCGGCGGATGGCGCGAAGTCCTCCACAATAAGAAAATTACGGTAAGGGAAGATACTACGTTTGCACGCTTTAACGGTTCGGTTATAAAGAATATTTCTTTAACATTAAAACCGCAGGAAGTTGCGATAATAGAGGCGCCTTGATATAAATGATTTATTCAGGCATTTGGAAATAATAGATATAAGGATTTAAATCAATTATGCCGCAGATACGTCAGGATCATGAGCCGCCGTTTGTAATTGCAAGGCGCGGCTGGAGATATCATCATATTGGAATTCCGACAACGATTCCACGCCCGAATGAGCGTTATATTCCGCATTTGAAGATGCATGTTTCGGGTTTTGAAAGCAGTCCTTACGGAATTGAATGGATGAGGTTTGATACGGACTGTAATATCCCGGAGATAATCAGAACAATTCCGCACATAGCTTTTGAAGTGGACGATCTGGATTCGGCAGTAGAGGGACTTGCATTGATAGGCGAAATCAGCTCGCCTTCCGACGGAACACGAGTCGCTATGGTAATTGACGACGGTGCACCGATAGAATTAATAGAATTTTTGGAAAATAAAACTCATATTATGTATGCTTGATAAATATAAGAGCGGGGAATCAATCAATTGGATATTATAAGGAAGCAAAGAATGCAGAAAAATATTCCGGTATTAACTGTGAGCGGTGTTACACTTGCCGAGGCATACGAAAAAGCGCTTGTCGCGTTGTACAAAAACGGTATTTCATTTAAAACGCAGTATGATAAACCAGGCGATCCGTTGAGTATAGATTCGACAATGAATATCACGATACTGGAACCTTTTAAAGATCCCATGATACACCGGGCTTTTCCGGGCGGTATAGAGGACTTAAAAGAATATGTTATGGAATTGAGCGGTTTGAAAGATCATTGGGTGAAAAATATAAACGATCCGGATGATACGCGGTGGGAGTATACTTATCACGGCCGGCTTGCATCTTATGGATCATGGCAGGAGCTAGTCGACGGCAAATCGAAGAAAGCCGGATTTTTCACTGTCAATCAGATAAATGCAGTAATTGAAAAGCTAAGCAATCAACCCTACACACGTCAGGCGCAGATGATTACCTGGATGCCGAATCTGGATTTTGAATGCTTTGATCCGCCATGCCTGCAGTCGCTCTGGTACAGGATTATTGAAGACGAAGACGGAGTGTGGTGGCTGAACTGCAATATCAGATTCAGGAGCAACGATGCATGGGGCGCGAGTTTCATGAACATGTTCGGATTTATTCAATTCAATAAAAATATTATAGCCGCCGGCATTGCGAAGAAAACAGGGAAGAAAGTGGAACTGGGGAGAATGAACTGGCATGCAGATTCGTATCATATTTACGGAAAAGACATTCTCAATGCGAAACAATTGTTATTTGACAGGATGGATAAAGTGCAATTCGAGGATAGAACGTTCAATTTCGGCGATGATTTTATTTTGGAGATGTATAACGGCGCTGAGCCGGCCATACTTGAAAAGATAAAGAATCATGACGAAGGGATTTGAGCGCTGTCAGGACTTACGCCTTGACAGAAAAGAGATTCTTGGACAAAAGATATCGTTCCCAAGCTTTCAGACTGTGTAAAAAGTAACTTTTTCCATGTCAATGTTACGATTTTAAAAAAATGCATCTTCAATTCCGAGTCAATTCATTAACTGACTCATTACAATTTGTCGAAGTAACTTTGCTTTTACAAAACTCGGAGTTTGGGAACGAGGGGAAATAGCCGACATCAACGATATCGGCTGCAATTTAATAAAAAGCTTCGGGGAATAATCATGCCGTCTGCATTTAGCGGATTTCCAGGTCAAGGATTATTCATATCCGCTAAATTAATGCTAACCATTTCTTCACCTTATTAATTATTCGAATCGTATTTATTTTTCTGAGTTTTAACTGCGAGTTAAGCGGAAAAATGCCGATTTTTTAAATTTTATTTAAGAGAATAGGCAGTCTTATATGGATAATCGTTATTATATACAAGGCGATTTGCCGTCGAATAGCAGAAAAATAGTGAATTTTCGGCTAAAACGGATGTTTCAGTGCCGATTATCGATAAGTTTTATATTCAATTTTCTATTTTATTCAGGTAGAAAAATGAGATTCTCTAATGTCAATTAAAGGAGAATAGTCATGTATCAAAAAAATAACGATGTAAAAGATTTTGAATTCTATTATCTCGTTGAACTTACCCGCCGGAAAATTAAACCATTGAGCCGATGGGAAAAACCGCTTACGGTGAATACGCATCAGTGGCTGAAAAATCATGGATTATATGTTGAGCTAATTCCGCGCAAGACATTGTCCGGGAAAGACATTACCGAGACAGTATTCAGCACATCTACGCGTTATACAGATCTATATCTCAAAAGGTTTTGCAATACATATTTAAGCAAAAGCGCCGGGAATCAGAGTTTAGAAGGATTCTTATTCGGGTATCCATCCTGCTGTGTAAAGCAGTTTATTCGTTATCCATATTTCCCAAGCAGCCTTGATAGTAATACACAATCCATGCTTTTTCACTGGGCCTGTAATTCCTGCCGTTCAACTCCCGAATTGATTCCATATTATCAATCGGCCTATAAGAATATATACGATTGGTATAAAACCGAATACAAGAATAAAATACTCGGACGCACGTATCGGAGGACAATCAATAAAGTTTTGGCTTCTCTTCTGTTGTCGGGCAGTCTATTGTCCGCACAGACTGCAGTTGATAGTACGCATTATATTCAGCTGCCTGATGATTTAAATGAGAACAGTTTATCTTATGCGGAAGAAATATTTCTAGGCGTTTACGATCATGGTTTTTCTTATGAAGATTGTCAGACCTATGCTAGGATGTTTAAGGCAATTATAGATACATTGCCGAATAACGTACAAACAGATCGTGCTTATAAAATTGAACATTTATTAAGAGGTATTGTGCAATGCCCTAAATGCGGGCTCAATGTCAATATGGGGTATGTTACAATTGTTAATCCGTTAAGGAATATGCAAATGGATATTCCATACCTCGGGCTTCACTATATGGAAATGGGATTCTTTTCATATGGCACTGACACGGATTACCAGCGTATTGATATAGATACGCTTAAAAAGATGCTTTATCCGTTTAATTTACAGCATCTATTGCCGGTTGCTGGAGACAGCGACGGCGACGGCCTGACTGATGCAGAGGAAGACAGTCTATGGATAGGCGATACAGCGAGTAATCCGGATGTTAATGCCGATAGCATACCTGATGGTGTTGAGATTGCGGAAGAATTAACGCGTTTATTTCCTAAACTGAAAGAACAGACAGATAGTATTCACAGCAGTATTAAATTTATGCCGGTGTATGGAATGGAGAATTGTCAGATCTGCGGTTCTCTGCATAATATGGGATATATTGAAATTACAAATCCGGAAAATAAACGCACATATCAGATACCCTATATCAGCTTGCATGCAATGGCTCATGGCAGTTTTGCATTTAACGGTACTGAACATGGAAGCCAGCGAATAGATGCAGTTGAATTATACCGGACAATGAAAACACATTCCTTGTTTATAGGCGGTGATAAAGATAACGACGGACTAAAGGATAACGAGGATGATTATTTTTGTTTTGATCCTGACAAAGCTGATTCCGATAATGACGGCCTGTATGATGGCATGGAATTAGCGGCGGCACTGGTTGATAAAATCAAAGCATTGCCTACAGTACCAAGTTTAGATCATCCGTATGCGGAATACCTTGATATGGATGGTATCCAGCTTTGTTCGGTTTGTGGAGATATAATACCTATGGGTGTTATAAGGATATATAATCCTCTGATTAATACAGTATCACCCATTGAATTATCATATTATGCACTTCATTTTTTGCAGAAGGGAAGTTTTGCATCTGAAGGTGCCGATAATACGAGAATAGATCCGATAACATTATCAGAATATTTAAACAGCCCGACAGGAGTTAATGCCGATAATACTGCTTTAAAATTTGAATTAAGTCAGAATTATCCCAATCCATTCAATCCCGTAACAACGATTGTTTACAAAATACCGGCAGCCGCTCATGTTAGTCTTGCGGTTTATAATCTTCTTGGTCAGAAAGTTATTTCACTGTTTGAAGGTGCTCGGCAACCCGGCAATTACAAAGCGGTGTTTGATAGTAAGGGTCTTTCGAGCGGTGTTTACTTTTATCGTTTACACGCAGACATAAAAACAGGAGGGCAGACTAAACACTTTATTGAAACGAAGAGACTTTTATTGCTTAAATAGTATGATCTAGTATCCTTAATTAAGAAAAAAGTCTCGAAAAAGCATAGATTTAGATTCAATACAGTAATTATCCGGAAGCTGTCAAAAAAATCCGCTAGGACTTCCGTAAAGAAATATCACCAGAATTCCACTTGACAAACAAAAATCCATTGTCTATATTGGAAACTATAAAAACGATAACAGTTTCCTCGATAAAAGAGAATTAATACAACCATGCTCAATATTATCAATATGCATATCAAAATGGAAACTAATAATACTTATTTAGTATTCTTTGGAGATTATTAATATGGCTGAAGAAAGAGATGAAGAGCGAATTATAGATGCTGCTTCGGCTCGATTCATGGATTTTGGCATCAGCAAAGTGACGATGGACGAAATAGCATCAGATGTTGGAATGAGTAAAAAAACCGTTTACAAATTCTTTCCAAGCAAAGAAACTTTGTTGAAAGCGATTGTGCATATCCATCTGAGGAATGTTGAGAGAACGGTGCATGACATTGTCGCTTCCGAAAAACCGGTTGAAGAAAAACTTGTAGAGATTTTTGCACTTGTCGGCAAAACGTTAAAAAGATTATCCCGGCCGTTCCTGGCAGATCTTCAGAGGCATCTGCCGTCGCTCTGGAAGGAAATCGATACCTTTCGCAGGGAACGGGTTATAAGTCATTTACAGCAGATGTTCCAGCAGGCAAAAAAGGAGGGAGTATTCCGTGAGGATGTTAATCCGGATCTTTTCTATCTGATAGTCATTACGACTATTCAAGGGATTATGAATCCGAATGTTCTTTCGCAGCAGTCATTTTCAGCCGAGGAAGCGTTTCGGGGTATGTTCAGAATCTTATATGAAGGTGTTTTAACGGATGAAACCCGAAAAAAATTTGAATTGAACAAGATTGTTTTTACTACACAAGAATAATTGAGGGAAATATGAACAGGATATTTATAAGTCTGATCTGCGCTGTATTCTTCACAGGATGCATCGGCGATGACGGTAAGACAATTCTGGCAACCGGCACAATCGAAGCTACCGAAATAACCGTAAGTGCTCAATCGGGAGGCCAGGTGAAACAAATCATAACCGATGAAGGCAGGATGGTAAATGCGGGCGATACTCTGGTGATAATCGATAATACCGACTGGCGGTACCAGCTGGAACAGGCCCGGGGCGGGTATGAAATGGCAGAATCGCAATACCGGCTTGCTTTAAAAGGCGCACGGGAAGAGGATATAATTCAGGCAGAAGCGAATTATAGTAATGCAGAAGCTGATTTAAAACGCATGGAAGAATTATTCCGGGTGAAAACTGTAACCGAAAAGCAACTTGATGATGCAAAAACACGTTTCACCGTCAGCCAGCAGAATCTGGAAAAAGTAAGGCGCGGTTTACGGCGTGAAGAAATCGAAATTGCGCGGGCAAGGCGCGACCAGGCAAAAGGGATTCTTAATTCACTTCAAAAAAAATTCAACGACTGCACCGTTACCGCACCGATATCTGGCACTATTACCGAGCGGTTTATTGAAAAGGGCGAACTTGCAGGCACAGGTTCTGTTCTTTTCCGCATTTCCGATCTCTCGTACGTGGATATCACAATTTATGTCACCGAAGTTGAACTGCCCAAAGTTCAGCTCAATCAAAAGGCAATTGTGACCGTTGATGCGTTTCCGGACAGGAAGTATGAAGGGAAAGTGGTATTCATTTCGTCAAATGCAGAATTCACCCCTAAAAATATTCAAACAAAGGATGAACGCACCAAGCTTGTATTCAGTGTCAAGGTGAAAGTTCCGAATCCAGACAGCACATTGAAAGCAGGCATACCGGCAGATGTTGTTTTGCATGTAGCGGATAAATAAGTATTTCATCATGACTGAAGCCGTAATTTTAAATAATGTAGTGAAAATCTTCGGCGGTAATCGCGAGGAGCGCGTTACTGCCGTAGATAATGTTTCCCTTGTAATTAATAAAGGCGAAATATTCAGTCTGGTGGGTCCCGATGGAGCCGGAAAAACCACTTCAATCAGAATGATGTGCGGTATCCTGCCGCTTACAGAAGGAAGCATAACATTATTAGGTTATGATATTAAAAAACAAAAAAGCGAAATTAAGAAGCGCATCGGTTACTTGTCGCAGCGTTTCAGCCTTTACCAGGATTTGACAATAGATGAAAACATCGATTTCTTCGCAGAAATTCATAAAGTACACAAGTACAAAGAGAGAAAAGAAGAACTGCTGCAATTTACACGGCTGGCAGAATTCCGCGGCCGGCTTGCCGCAAGGCTTTCAGGAGGGATGAAGCAGAAGCTTGCACTCGCCTGCACACTGGTTCATACGCCGGATATTATTTTTTTAGATGAACCGACCACCGGTGTCGACCCGGTATCGCGCCGGGATTTCTGGAAGATATTGTCGAGCCTGCTCAAATCCGGAATCACAATCGTTGTTACCACGCCTTATCTTGATGAAGCTGAAAGAAGCACAAGGGTAGCATTAATGAACCGGGGAAAAATTCTGAACTGCAATACGCCGGAGTTTATCAAGACATCTTTTCATTCCGAAGTCATCGAACTGGTCTGCGATGAAGTAAGAATTGCTTCGGAAGTACTGAAGAAAGCGTTTGAGCGGAAGAATATACAGCTGTTCGGCGATCGTCTGCATGTTCTGGTTAAAGATGCAAAGGCAAACAAGGCCGATATCCTGCAGAAACTTAAGGAAAAGCAAATAGAAGTCCGCAGTTATCGTGTTATACCGGCATCGCTTGAGGATGTCTTTATATCGAATCTGAATATTTGATTATTGCGAGGGTTGTATGAAATTAAAAATATTATTGATCGTATTATTATTAAAGGGCAGCATGTTCGCCCAGCAGAGACTGAGCCTGTCGCAGTGTACTGCACAGGCGCTGGGACAGAATCCGTCTCTTCAGATGAGCGAAGCGAAAGTACAGGCCGCGGAAGCGAAATCATCCGAAGCGTCAACTGCACTGCTCCCTCAGCTGAAATTATCGGGCCGGGCTGCAAAATTAAGTGCAGTCGATCCGTATACTATCAGCCTGCAGACTGCGTTATTCAGCTTTTCAAGGGAAATATTCCCGTCGATTACCGAAAATTATTCGCTGAAACTGTCGCTTCAGCAGCCTTTGTTTACGGGATTCAGACTGCTGAAAACCAGGGAAATGGCCGAGTTAAATGCCGGTGCAATTCGTCAGGAACTGTCAAAAGATCAGCAGGATCTGGTCCTGAATGTTAAAACTTTATACTGGAACCTTTTCCGGGCGCATAAAATCGAAGAGGTTATACGCCAGACGGTCGAACAAATGTCCGGACACCTTAGAGATGTCCAGCATCTTGCCGGGCAGGGCCTGGCTACGGATGCAGATGTTATGAAAGTTCAGGTTCAGTTTTCGGATATAAAAGTGAAGCATATCGAAGCACGAAATTCAATTCATCTCGCATCAATGGCATTAAACAGCATGCTCGGGAACCCCCTGGATCTCCAGATATTTCCCAGCGACACCCCGGAAATTTATAGCGGAACAAATCCTGGACTAATGAGCGAAGACCTGCGGGCATTGCAGAAACGCGCACAGGAGGGCCGCCCCGAAATTAAATCCATGCAGATGCGCCGTGATGTAAACGATGCAGGCGTGTCCGCAGCAAAGGGCGGCTGGTACCCCCAAATATTTCTTAGTGCGAATTATGATTATGCAAAACCCAACCAGAGAATTATCCCTCCGAAGAACAGGTGGGATTGGTCCTGGGATGTTGGAGTAACTTTCCAGTGGAATATATGGGACTGGCTTGCCACACATTATCAAACCGTGCAGGCGCAGGCAAATTTGAGACAGACAGAAGCCGGAATGAAGCAATTAAATGATGCAGTGATGCTGGATGTTGCACAACATTATTTTAATATGCAAACCTCCAGGGAAAAAATGGAAGTTGCTTACAACGGAGTCCAGCAGGCGCAGGAATCATACCGTATGACCTCGGAAAAATATAAAAATGGACTTTCATCGGATACGGAAATGCTTGATGCGGAAACCGCACTTTTGCAGGCAAAACTGACTTATACTCAATCTTTGGTGGACTGCACTCTCGCACTTGCAAAGCTGAAGAGAGCCATAGGAGACAGCGAGTGAAACTGCAATTCGCAAATAAAGATCTGCAGTCCGGCGGCAGAGAAGCCGACAGGAATTATGCGGTTATTGCTGATCAACTGACAAAAATATTCGGGAATTTTGTCGCAGTCAACCATATAAATTTTAAAGTCAAAAGAGGCGAAGTATTCGGTTTCCTGGGCCCAAACGGGGCGGGAAAATCCACTACGATCAGAATGCTGTGCGGACTTCTGGTTCCGACTGAAGGAACGGCTAAAGTGGACGGATTTGATATTGCCGGACAATCCGATGATGTTAAGGCAAGAATCGGTTATATGTCACAGCGCTTTTCTCTGTACGAAGATCTAACTGTTGAACAAAACATTGATTTCTACGGCGGTATTTACGGGCTGGAAGGCAGAAGATTGGCAGAACGCAAGCGATGGGTGATCGAGATGGCCGGCTTATCTGGAAAAGAACAGATGCCGGCTCATGCTTTATCCGGCGGATGGAGGCAGCGGCTGGCACTCGGATGTTCCGTCCTGCATGAACCGCCAATATTGTTCCTTGATGAACCAACGGGAGGTGTGGATCCTGTATCGCGCCGCAGCTTTTGGGATTTGATTTACGATTTATCGAATCGGGGAGTTACTGTCTTCGTAACTACTCATTATATGGACGAAGCGGAACACTGCAATACGATCGGATTGATATACAACGGCAGATTGATTGCCGCGGGATCGCCGACCGAACTAAAACAGAATCTCAACAGGTATTCCATTTATGAAGTGCACTGTACACAGCCTGTGGACGCAATGGAGCTTTTAAAGATACAGCCCTGGACAGCAGAGACGTCGATTTTTGGCTCAGCTTTTCATGTAAGTACGCTTAACGAACCGGATACACCAAAAAAAATCGATCAGATTCTGGCAAGGAACCGAATCGCGGCAAGAAAAATAGAAAAAATTATCCCGTCGCTTGAAGATGTTTTTATTCATATGATCGCAGAGGAAGACGCGCGAAAGACTGGAGATACAGGAGTATGAAAAAAGGAATATCACTTAATATACTTCCAATTGTACATAAAGAATTTCGTCAGATTATTAGAGATAAGAGAATTCTCGGTATTCTGTTATTTTTGCCGGCTGCTATGCTGTTAATGTTCGGATATGCGCTGAATTTTGATGTAAAGAATACGAGCATGGCGGTATATGATGAAGATCAGAGCAGTGACAGCAGAGATTTTATTCAGCAGTTCTTCACTTCTGATTATTTTCTAAAAGTAAGGACTCTGTCCAGCAAAGCCGAGATCAACAATTTGCTTGACGGCGAGCATGTCCGCGTTGTGTTGGTAGTGCCTTCCGAGTTTTCAAAAGACATCCAGCAGGGTAAATCAACAAATGTGCAGATTATCGTAGACGGCGCAAATTCTAATGCGGCGGCAACTGTACTGGGTTATATTAATGCGATAATCCAGCAATACTCGCTGAAAGTAATGGCTGAATCGTTTATGAGAATAGGGGGCCGTCAGGTGACTATGCCGATAGATTTCCAGCCGCGTGTGTGGTACAATCCGGAATTGAAAAGCGCAAAGTTTCTCGTACCGGGACTGATAGCATTTATTCTTATGATAACAACTGTAATTTCCACAGCGCTTGCGGTCGTGCGTGAACGCGAACTCGGTACAATGGAGCAAATTATGGTCTCTCCCATCAGGCCTATCGAACTGATACTCGGTAAAACAATTCCATATGTCGTTATTTCCCTGTTCGCTACGATTACCATTTTATTATTCGGCTACATTCTGTTTGACGTGAGTATAAAGGGAAGCATATTTCTTTTATCTGTTATAACTCTCATTTTTCTCTTCGGTGGCCTGGGTTTAGGAATGCTGATTTCGACCATCGTTGAGACTCAACAGCTTGCTTTTATGGTGGCCGTGATTGTCTCAATGCTGCCGACATTTATTCTCTCCGGTTTCGTTTTTCCGATACGCAATATGCCGGTATTTATCCAGGTCATAACATATATTATCCCTGCAAGATATTTTCTTTCGGCTTTACGCGCTGTAATTCTCAAAGGCGCCGGTTTGAGTGCTTTCTGGGATGATGCGATATTTCTTACAATATATGCCGCGGTGATGATTGTTGTCAGTTCACTGCGAATGCGCAAATTTCTTGCATGAAAGCGGCAGATGAAGACTATCTTGCATATTATCAGAAAAGAATTTATTCAGCTCCGCCAGGATAAGAAGATGTTCGGGATTAGTTTTATCGCGCCGGTTTTTCAACTGCTCATTCTCGGCTATGCGGCAACTTTTGATGTAAACAATATCCCGACCGTGGTTTGTGATTTCGATAATTCATCTGCAAGCAGGGCGTTAATCAGCAGTTTTACATGCACGGAATATTTTAAGGTCGTCGGGTATTACGATAAAACGTCCGAAATAGATGCTCAACTGG
>JAFGLB010000150.1 GCA_016928255.1 Bacteroidota bacterium | reverse complement strand
TGTCATGATAACTGATTTTGCTGTAACTCACCATAAAATAATATACTTATAATTATTCTATGGTTACATTCTTACATAATTACCTAACTATTTATTAGTTATTTCAGAGATGAATCCGTTTGAATATAAAAATGTTTAATCCGGAGTTCATTTTTTAAATGCTGAGAATATTCTTTTCCAAAATCAAATTAATATTTCCGCTAGTCTTATCAATTGCTGTTTTTTTGTTTTTGCCGTTACTTTTTCGTACACTTTTTCTGAAATATTAATCTATAAAAAAGGGTAACTACTCAGTGAATCTGTTTTGCAGTGGAACTTCTCTGGAGTTCAGAAAATCTTGATTATTATTAAACTACAAATGTGCAATCCCTGCCTGCGGGATTGAAATAGTGAAAATAAATTCTGCAACGACTCCGTAGGAGTCGTATGTTTGTAACTATAACTAAAACAAAAACACGGAACTCCGTTAGGAGTTCAACGATTGAATAATTCGGTGAGTAGTTAAAAAAGGAAAATATGAAGGTATTTATTTCACGTGATATTCCGGCGCAGGGAATAGAATTAATGCGCAACGAGGGACTAGAAGTCACTGTCTGGAAAGTCGACAGGCCTATGACTCAGCCTGAACTTATCGAAAATGCAAAACAAAGCGATGCCCTGCTGTGTGTATTTTCAGATAAGATAGATAAATTGTTTCTCAATGAATGCAGGCACCTAAAAGTAATTGCTCAGCTTGCTGTCGGTTACGATAATATCGATATAGACGAAGCAACCAGGTTGCGAATTCCTATTGGCAACACTCCGGATGTTCTCAGCGAAGCCACGGCCGATGCTGCATTCCTGCTGATGCTTGCAGCATCACGTAAGGCATTCCACCTGCACAAATCGATTATCAAAGGCGAGTGGACATTCTTCAGGCCGAAAGCTAATCTTGGCATTGAATTAAGGAATAAGACTCTGGGCATATTCGGACTCGGCCGTATCGGCACTGAAATGGCAAAACGCTGCAAAGGCGCCTACCAGATGGATGTTATTTACTGCAGCCGCTCGAGAAATTCAAGTGCTGAAGAACTTTTGCAGGCACGAAAAGTCGAATTTGACGAGTTGTTGTCGCAGAGCGATGTATTATCTGTTCATTGTTCTTTGAACGAAACGACAAACGGATTATTCAATAAAGAGGCCTTTCATAAAATGAAACGTTCGGCAATATTTATCAATACTGCACGAGGAACGATACATAACGAGAAAGATCTTATTGATGCTCTGAGCGAGCGTATTATCTGGGGTGCTGGTCTTGATGTAACCAATCCGGAACCGATGAGACCAAGTAATCCGCTTCTATCCATGGAAAATGTTGCGGTGCTTCCGCATGTCGGCTCGGCTACAATTGAAGCCCGGAATGCCATGTCGCGTTTATCGGCCGAAAATATTATCCATGGCCTACGCGGCGAGAAATTACCAAATATTGTCAACCCGGGCATTTACAACCGTTAGAGCGGCTGTCTAGTCTTATAAAATTTGAATTTCCTATTAAATTGAACGAATCGTTGTGGTTTGGCTAAAAGATCTCCGATTATTTATACAAAATTTTTGCCCAATTCTGTTACCTCAATTCATTTCTTGTAGTCATATATAATGTGAACGGTATACTGGATAACACACAAAAACATATGACAGGAGAATAAAATGGAAGACGTACTCGGAATTTTAACAGGAATGTTAGCTATCATTCTTATTTTTGGAGCGCCGCCCGGTTTAATTATACTGATTTATTACTTTAGCCGGAAAGCAAAACACAAGGAGAGAATGGCTTTAATTGAAAAGGGAATAGATGCTTCAATTTTCATAAAAGAAGAAACAACTTTCCATAAAGTTCTCATGTGGGGAATGCTCATAGGCGGAATCGGATTTGGATTGCTTTTGGGGTATATTCTCTCTGTTTATACTCAAATGGAACAAGGAATTATAATGCCTATCATGGCGCTTCTATTTGGCGGTCTCGGATTAATTGGCTATTATGTGTACAGAAAGAAAACCGAGACAAAATCTGTTGAGTAGCAATGGAAGATCTATACCTGAGACTAGTTCTTGAAGGAAACGCATCCAAATTTTCTTATTTTGTTGATAAATATAAGGGTATGGCTTTCTCCATTGCGTTTCGAATTGTCGATAACAGAGAAGATGCAGAAGAAATCGTTCAGGATGCATTTTTAAAAGCATTCAGGTCGCTTGATAAATTCAGGAGAGACTCTAAATTTTCTACATGGTTTTACAGAATTGTGGTCAACAGCTCGTTGTCGAGAGCAAGGAACAAAAGACCGGAGTTAAGCAATATAGATGCAGAGGATATTGATGACGTCGTCGTAGAAAGCGTAGAGTCGGCGTATCGCAGTCTGGATTTATTGGACCAGAAAAAGTTCGTCAATCAAGCGCTGGAAGAATTGAGCATCGAAGACCGGTTACTTCTGACGCTGTATTATTTGAATGAAAATTCAATAGATGAAATTACGGAAATAACGGACATTACTCAGAATAACGTGAAAATGAAATTGCACAGGGCAAGAAATAAAATGTATAATATTTTAAATAAAAATCTCCGGTTGGAAATTAAATCAATACTATCATGAAGAATTCAAATATTGACATGCTCGCAAAAGATATCCTGAAGAATAGTTATCTGGAAGTAACTGATCCGGATTTCAACATAACGACGATGAAGAAAATACTGCATGAAAGCCGCAAGCAGTACGTTCTGGAAAATATTCTCCTGAGTTTTCTCATCTTTGTCGCGGTTGATGCTCTCATCTTCCTTATTCTGTGGCTTTCAGGTTTGAATATTTTTGAATTAGCTGCCCGGTTTATCGGTATACCTCATGAGATACTCTTTCATGTGAAGGAACTAAAGAGTTCAATTATTGAAAATGCATTCATAAAGTATGTCATGTTGTCGTTCGGCGTGGTAATGGTAATACTGATGATTATAGAATCAAAATTGAAGTTATTTGGCAGACTAAAGTAAAAAGGAAGCTAATATTCTGGAAGTTATTTACTGTTTATCAATACAGCACGCGGAACGATAAATAACGAGAAAGATCCTATTGATGCTTTGAACGAGCGTATTATCTGGGGTGCCGGTCTTGATGTAACAAATCCGAAACCGATGAGACCAAGTAATTCGCTTCTTTCGAAGGAAAATGTTGCTGTGTTACCGCATGTCGGTTCGGCTGCAATCGAAGCGCGGAATGCGATGTCGCGTTTATCGGCAGAGAATATTATTCATGGCCTGCGCGGCGAGAAACTGCAGTATATAGTAAATCCTGAAGTCTACAGCCGTTGAAATCCGGTACGGCTCCTTTTGATTGGATGGAATATGAATCCCTGGCGAGGCATTGGCCGGCTCCCTAAAGAAATATGGATACTATGCGGTACGACGCTCATAAACCGGATGGGATCGATGGGGCTGCCTTTTCTTGTTGTTTATCTTACAAGAGGTGAAGGTTATACGCTCGCCGAGGCCGGATTTGTATTTTCCATTTATGGAATAGCAGCGCTTGCAGCGGCTCCGTTTTCAGGACGGCTCAGCGATGCAATAGGCCCCTTGCGCCTGATGAAATTATCGCTTTGGTTATCCGGCGTAATTCTCATATTGTATCCGCTTGCGAAAAGTTTTTTATTTATTGTAGTAGCTACTATTTGCTGGTCGGTTATTACCGAAGCTTTTCGTCCTGCGGCCCTATCTATTATATCGGATGTTGTTAAACCTGAACAAAGGAAGATAGCTTATTCAGCCAATCGTCTTGCGTCTAATATGGGACTGAGTATAGGTCCTGCTGTAGGCGGATTTCTCCTGATGTATTCTTTTCCGCTTATCTTCTGGGTCGACGGCGCTACAACTTTGATTGCAGCATCGGTTCTGTCTTTGACCATGATTCATGATCCTGTGCATAGGCAGAAGAATAATGAGAGACGAAACCGCTTAAAAGAAGTCTTTCAGGATAGACGGCTGCTTTTATTTGGAGTTGCTATTTTCCCGCCTATTGTAGCAATATTTCTGGTTTTCTCTGCCATGCCGTATGTGTGCGTGAATGAAATCGGGATAACTTCTTCTGAATTCGGATTTCTTTTCACCGTAAATACGGTTCTTATTATTTTGGCGGAAGTCCCTTTAAATATCAAAATGTCGCACTGGCTGCATAAGCATTCAATGGCCTTAGGCTGCCTTTTGGTTGGTATTGGATTCGGCGGGATGATATTTACGACTGGATTCTGGAGCGCAGCCGCCACGGTTGTTATATGGACATTCGGCGAGATGATTCTATTGCCGGCATCATCCGCCTATGTTGCAGATATTGCCTCGGACGAAAACCGGGGTACGTATATGGGTATTTACCAGATGATAGGGAATGCTTCACTTGCCTTCAGCGGATGGTTCGGGATGAAAATACTTGATTTATATAATGCGCCGACACTGTGGATGATAACTTTAATAGCCTGCACAATTTCTTCGTTTGTTATGCTGTCATTGAGAGAACAGCGGTACCGGGATCGTATGTTAAATGTGTGAAAAAAAGCCGGATTCTTCATCCGGCTTTTTGGGGAATAATTAAAGATATTAAGTCCAACTTCCCTGATCTATAATAGCTCCTAAATCATCATAGTACCACCACTGCCCTGAACCGCTGGCTGTCCAGATTGCTCTATACGATAAAACCGTACCCTGGTTATATATTTCAAGACTTCCTGATCCGTCCGGATTATTTACCAGCAGCTGTTTCATTGATGTGGTTCCGTCGGAATAATATACCCTCATATCTCCGGTCAGCACATTGTTCGCATCTGTCGAATAAACAAGATAGGCATCTTTCGTTCCGTTGATATCGTAAACTGTCCATGTTCCTGATTTTCCATCTGCATTTACTGTTCCCTCGCATGGTTTGTAATTATTAAATGTATTTGTACCATCGGTTCCATTTAAAATGACATTCCATGTGAAACTCCCGTCA
Source organism: Bacteroidota bacterium (assembly GCA_016928255.1). Lineage (GTDB taxonomy): Bacteria > Bacteroidota > Ignavibacteria > UBA10030 > UBA10030 > Fen-1298. Next base: position 5,533 of record JAFGLB010000150.1, on the reverse strand, counting down.
TTCTGTTTTACAGCTGTAAGCGTATAAGTAAGGCCCTGGACTGTGTAAGTCCATACAAATGTATTGCTGTTTTGCTGGGGAGGCATTGCTGCAAACATTTGGCTTTGAGATACAATTGCGTTCATCTGCGCAGCATGTGAATTTGCTATTTGCGCATTTGGATCGCTGGAATTTGTGTTAGGCCCTTGAAATGATACCTGGGGAAGCGCGGGGGTGGTTGTGTTATTGTTCGAATCGGCTGGATTCGAGCTCTCGTCATCACATCCCACTATACCGATCGCTAATACAAAAGCAAGTATGGTTAGTAAATATTTCATAATGCCTCCAAAAAAATGTTTAAAATATTTGGATAAAACCTAAACGATGATTTCATAATTTCACGAAAACATAAGAATAAGAAAATCAATATACAAGGACTGGGAACACAATTTGAATTATTTGCGGATTATTCGATGAATTGAATGTAAAATCCATTCGATTTTTATTTTTTGGCAAGCATTTGCATAAACTGCGCAAACAGGTAATCGCTGTCGTGCGGGCCGGGTGAGGCTTCAGGATGGTATTGTACTGAAAAAAGAGGCAGGGATTTGTGACGGAAACCTTCATTAGTCTGATCGTTTAAATTTATGTGTGTAATTTCAATTGCGCTTGAGTCCAGCGAATCCGGATCGACTGCAAATCCATGATTCTGCGATGTAATTTCAACACGGCCGGTTCTTAGATTCTTTACAGGGTGATTCCCGCCGCGGTGGCCAAATTTCAGTTTATATGTTTTTCCGCCCAGTGCTAATGCAAGCAGTTGATGACCCAGACAGATGCCGAAAATCGGTTTTTTGCATATAAGTTTTTTTATATTTTCTATTGCGTAAGTCACTGCTGCAGGATCTCCGGGGCCGTTGGATAGGAAGACACCATCCGGATTCATTTTTAATAAATCTTCAGCGGGAATATGGGCAGGCAGAACAGTAAGATTACACCCGTAGGATGTTAAACGCCTGAGAATATTATATTTTACACCATAATCATATACGGCTACGTTCCATTTTTTTTCTTTTGTTTTTAATACCGGCAGTGAAAACGGAGTAGTATCGGTCTTGTTCCAGGCATAAGGTTTATCAGTTGTTACCCGGCTGGCCAGATCAAGGCCTGTCATTTGGGGAACTTTCCTGACTTTTTCTAGAAGGCTTTTATCGTCTAAATCCTCAGTAGAAATTAGTCCGCGCATCGCACCGATAGAGCGGATCATTTTCGTCAGCATACGTGTGTCGATACCCTGAATGCCGGTGATGTCGTGTTTCTTCAGCCAGCTGCCCAGATTTTCATTCGATCTGAAATTGCTGGGAAAAGAGCTGTATTCCTTAACAATAAATCCGGCTGCTTGCGGCCTAATTGACTCAATATCATCTGTATTTACACCGTAATTACCAATTAATGGATAAGTCATAGTCACAATCTGTCCATTATAGGAAGGATCAGTGAGAATTTCCTGATAGCCGGTCATACTTGTATTAAATACAACTTCACCGGTTGATTCTTTTTCTGAACCAAACGATTCTCCTGTGAAGACGGTGCCGTTTTCCAACATCAATTTTGCTATCATATGCGTAAGATAATGATAAATGTGTGCTGATGCAATTTGACGGATATTCTGATATTTTCGAAAATCCGGCTTTTATTTGCGAGCACTAATACTCAATGAGTGCTTACCTTGACAACTGAGCGTTTAATGGTTAATTTTGTATAGGAGACAAAGATATTCCATGGCAGAAAAGGATGAAAATAGTCGGACTTTAAATGAACGTGAACAGAGTATACTGCATCATGTGGTGCAGAACTACATCCAGACGGCCGTTCCGGTAGGTTCGAGATATATTTCCAAGCATTTTGAATCGGGTTTAAGTGCTGCCTCAATTCGGAACGTGATGGCGGATCTTGAAGAATTCGGATTTTTATCACATCCGCATACATCTGCGGGCAGGGTGCCGACCGACCTCGGGTACAGGTTCTACATCGATTATCTGATGGAAATGCAGCAGCTCAGTGATGAGGATAAGCTAAAAATTCAGCGGCGGCTGGATCAAGCGAAAGATGCGGAAGAATTACTGCGTGAAACATCCAAGCTGCTTGGCAAGATCTCGCACCAGCTTGGCATCGTAACATCGCCGCATCTTGGAAGCGGAATATTTGAAAAAATTGAACTTATTCCTATAACAAGTTCGAAACTGCTTGTTGTCATATCCATCCGTACCGGTATAGTGCGCACGATCATGATGGAAATAGGCGCCGAGATACGGAGGGATCATCTGGACGAGGTCTCCCGCCTGATGAATGAGAGATTGTCCGGTTTGACACTAATCGAAATCCGTGATTCTTTTTTAGACCGGATTCGTGATGTGCAGGGAGAACATACCGGTCTGATAAGACTTTTCATAGAATCGGTTGACCAGTTATTTACCGATTCAAAAGAACATGACAAGGTTCTAATCGGCGGCACTAAGAATATTATTGATCATCCGGAATTTGTCGATCCTAAAAATTTCCGATCGGTTATTGAATTGATTGAAAACGAGGATATAATTGTTCATCTTTTGGAAAAACACGATGAGCTTCAAAAAGGATTTGTCGTCACTATTGGATCGGAAAACAAAGACGAAACGGCTAAAGAATACAGCTTTATTACAGGCACTTATGACGCAGAAGGTGTAACCGGGCGCGTTGGAATTATTGGTCCGACACGAATGAACTACAGCAGGGTTATTCCTCTGGTGGATTATGTTGCCCAGACGATAGCAAAAATGCTGAGCGCATAAAAAAAATAATTTGATCATCTGAGAAATCTTAAAAATTATGGCAGAAAAAGAGTTAGAAAACAACAGCAATGAAACCGGAGAAGAATCAAAACAGGAAGCGGATATCTCGCATGAATTACCGGAAGCGACTGAATCCGTTCTGCAAATCGAAGAACTTCAGAAACAGCTTGACCAGTATAAAGACTTATTGCTGAGGAAAGCGGCGGAATTTGACAACTACCGGCGGCGGGTTGAAGGGGAAATGTCGAACGTACTTAACTATGCGACAGAATCGTTGCTGGGTGATTTACTACCTGTTCTTGATGATTTCGAACGGTCACTCAAGCACATGAAGGAAACTATTGAAAATGAGTCTTTGGTGAAGGGCGTGGAGCTGATTTATCAAAAATTTTTAAAAATAATGGAAGGGCGGGGTGTAAAACCTTTCGATACAGTTGGAAAAGAGTTTAATGTTGATTATCATGACGCACTCCTGCAGATTCCTCGCAGTGATGTTCCAAACCATACTATTATCGAAGAAGTTGAGAAAGGGTATATGTTGAACAATAAGGTTATACGGCATGCTAAAGTGATTGTCTCTTCTGCACCGGACGATGCTCCTGAAGAGGCTAAAGATGCGGAATCATCGGATGAAGTTACTGGGAAATAGGCAGTGAATATGGCGAAGAGAGATTTTTATGAAATATTAGGCGTTGGACGCAATGCAACACCGGATGAAATCAAAAAAGCATACCGGCAAATGGCATTAAAGTATCATCCGGATCGCAACGCGGGAAGCAAGGAAGCGGAAGAAAAGTTTAAGGAAGCGGCGGAAGCCTATGAAGTATTGAGCGATCCCGAGAAAAAACAACGCTATGACCAGTTTGGACATGAAGGGCTTCGCGGCACAAATTACCACGATTTTCATGACATCAACGATATATTCAGCACGTTCAGTGATATCTTTTCAGGCGGGTTCGGCGGCTCAATTTTCGACGAAATGTTCAGCGGCAGCCAGCGGTCCAGGAGGCGTTCCTCTGCACAGCATGGACAGCCGGGATCGGATCTGCGTGTCCGTCTTTCATTGACACTGGAAGAGATTGCCAGCGGAGTTGAAAAGAAAATAAAAGTAAGACGACAGAAAAAATGCGACGTATGCGGCGGGAGCGGGGCAAAATCGTCAAGCGGAAAAACAACCTGTCCTCAATGCGGGGGGACAGGCGAACTCAGGCAAGTATCGCGTTCCATGTTCGGACAGTTTGTGAATATTACTGCTTGTCCTTCTTGTGAAGGCGAAGGGCGGATTGTGAAGGATCCATGTTCAAGCTGTCATGGCGAAGGGCGGATACAGGGTGAATCGACTATAAAAGTGACTGTCCCGGCGGGAGTAATGGAGGGAAATTATATCCCTCTTCAGGGACAGGGAAATGCAGGGCGCAGGGGCGGCCCGGCAGGCGATCTTATAGTTGTTATAGAGGAAGAACAGCATCCTCATTTCAAACGCAACGGCGACGATATTATATATGAATTGTGGATAGGTTATCCTACAGCGGCGCTCGGCGGAGAAGTTGAAATCCCAACACTTACGGGAAAAGCCAAGCTTGCAATTGACCCGGGAACTCCCGGAGGAAGACTGCTGAGAATGCGCGATCGCGGCATTCCCCATTTAAACAATTACGGCCGTGGTGATGAACTTGTTCGTGTGAATGTATGGGTTCCCGTCAAATTGAATGCAAAAGAAAAGGAATTATTGCGCAATCTTTCCGGCTGCGAGCACGTGAACCCGAGCGAGGAAGACCGCTTAAATACCGACAGGTCTTTCTTTGATAAAGTAAAAGATGTATTTTCTTAGATGAATATGCTAAAGCGAATTGCAGAGCTGCTTGAATTAACTAAAACCGAACGCAATGTGATCCTGTTCCTGGCTGTCACGATGATTATAGGTGCGGCGGTTCGTCTGTACCAGACTGAATTACCGGAAATGCCCCAATTCAATTACCAGGTATCGGACAGCACATTTACGGAATTGAATGCAGCATCTGAAAAAAAAGTAAATACGGCTGGTGCCGTATTTGCTATTGGAAAAATGCCGGGGAAATTGAATATTAATAAAGCGACAAAACAGCAGCTTATCGATTTGCCGGGAATCGGCAAGGTCACAGCAGAGCGTATTTTGAACTATCGCAAAGAAACCGGGGAGTTTTGTACAATAGAAGATCTTCTCGCAGTAAAGGGAATAAGCAGAAAGAAACTGGAACGTCTTAGTTCTATGATCACGACTCAATAGTCATTATCCATCGAGAGATTTATATGATGAAATCAGCTTACTATGCCGGCTTTTCTTTCCTCAGGGGAAAAATCCAATTGGCGGAGGTGCAGCATAAAAGGAAGAAATCAATCGTAACTGTGCTTGCGGAACGCGATACTGCGATAGATATGGGCCGTGTAGGAGCCACAATTTCGGCGGATCATCCAAATTTAAATATGTTTATCAAAGAGTTGAGAGAAATGATGAAGCAGCATAAAATCTCGACTGAATATATTTCATTTGCTTTGCCGCCCGACCCGCTTTTCATCAATATAATTCCGGTAGAATCCGGTTTAAGGGGAAAGGAGCTGTCCAACTTTCTGCAATGGGAGGTCGATCAGTATTTCCCGCATACTTCGCCGAGAGAATTTGTTATAGATTCGCATGGACTTCCGATTGAAAGAACAGGCGCACAGCCGACATTTATGGTTGCAGT
>JAFGLB010000149.1 GCA_016928255.1 Bacteroidota bacterium | reverse complement strand
ATAAGCTCCTGAATTTTTCCGCTTATCATTCCCGGCAGCATCATACCCAGAGCCATTATTCCTGTACAGATTGCGTAGTGTGCGGTTTTATATTCACCCTGCGAAACGAATATCATATACATAGTATAAGCGGTAAAACCAAATCCGTATCCAAACTGTTCAAAAGCTATCGCAATGTTGATTATAAAAAAATCAGAAGGCTGGAAATACGACAGATATACAAACACCAAATCCGGAATATTTATTATAATAATCATAGGCCACAGCCATTTGCGTAGGCCTTTTTTAGAAATAACATAACCGCCTAAAAGTCCTCCGGCTGTCAAGGCCAGTATACCCACTGTGCCGTAAACGATACCGACCTCTCCGGTACTTAAGCCGAGTCCGCCTTTCTCGCGCCCGTCAAGCAGAAACGGCGAAACGAGCTTGACCAGCTGTGCCTCGGCAAACCTGTATAAGAGCAGAAAAAGAAGAATTATCCAAATATCTTTTCGCCTGAAAAAAAGAACAAAGGTATTAATAAATTCAGAAATTATATTTTTTGATTCTTTACCGCGCGTTGATTTATCGGAAACCGGGTAGGGAAGCATAAAATGATGGTATAAAAAAATAAGAAGAATAATTGCCGCCAAAATATAGAATGTTACCGACCATGCTTGCGGTATCCCTAAAACAGGTTCCAGCGCTCCCGCCAAAACAACCAGTCCCCCCTGACCCGCTATCATTGCAATTTTATAGAACGTGCTTCTAACTCCAATAAACGCCGCCTGGTTGGATTCGCTCAGGCCGAGCAGATAAAATCCGTCTGCTGCAATATCATGCGTCGCAGAAAAGAATGCCATTAACCAAAAAACAGCGAGTGAATGTTTAAAGAAATTTGATGCAGGAATAGTTAATGCAACTCCGGCCAGCGCAATTCCGATTAATAACTGCATTAAAACAATCCACAACCGTTTAGTCCTGAATATATCAACGAAAGGACTCCATAGCGGTTTAATCACCCACGGCAGGTAAAGCCAGCTTGTGTAGAGCGCGATATCTGTATTCGAGATATTCAGCTTCTTGTACATAATGACGGCGACAGTCATAACCATCACATACGGCACACCCTCGGTAAAATATAGCGAGGGCACCCACAGCCATGGACTTCTATTCTTTTGCTTGTTCATGCCTGCTATTTTTTAATAATGAATACTCTTGAAACGCGCCTATACTAATACAATTTTTTAAGTTCAACTCCGCAGAAATAGTGTTTCAGAATTTCTTCAGCTTTAAAACCTTTTATCGCCATTACCGCCGCGCCTACCTGACACATTCCGACACCATGCCCCCATCCGGCACCGTTGAAAATAAATTTCACCGGTACATCATTTTTATCACGTTCTATTTTTATTATGAATGCACTCGAATAAAGATGAGAACTGGACAGCCAGCGGCGTATTTCCAGTTCTTTTCCGACAGTTACGGTTCGTTTTGTGCCGATAATTTTTAACCTGCATATTCGTCCGGAAGGCCCTCTCAGAAGCGGTTCCAAATCCGTTATTATTCCAAAATCAATTCCGGACTTGGATTGGATAATTTCGGCAAGCTGTTCCTGTGTATACTCAACTCTCCAGCGGAAAAAATCTGCTGTCTCCCGGTCGAAAGACGGCAAAACACTTTTAATAATTTTTCCGTCTGTCGTATTGCAGAAAACATCGGGAGAAGACATGAACCAGCATTCGGCATCCGATTCATTGGAAATTCGGGGATGATTTTGCTTCGAATCAGAGACGGACTGTAAATACGGAACGGATGCAGGTTCCCATGTGTTTTCGAATACTTCAGTTCTGCCGCCGCATACCTTGGAAAAACGGGCATCGCATATTTCGTTATTAAATAAAATAAACTGGCCGCGCGTGGCTGCAACAGCTTCTTCCACACTGCCTGAAATTACTTTAGTAATACCCTGGTACCTCTGGCAATGATCGTCCGCGCATACATCGAACGAAGCATGATCCTCCCGGTCATACCATTTTATTACTTCATCCTCGGCCGCTGCAAATTGTCCCGGCGGCTGGCCGACATCTTTCTTTTTTACCTTGCGTTCAAGTGCAGCAGCCAGCCAGCTTCTTGAAGCGACAGCATGCGCTTTGAGAAGTTCAACAGGCGCTTCAGCGCTCATTTCCGAAGATATAACACTCTCAAGATACTTTTCAACTCCAATTTTATTTACAGCACATATAGTTTCATCTGAATCCGGAAAAAAAAACAAATTTCCCTCAAACGACTGGTTTTCTTTACGCTCCCAATGAAAATTGATTCCAATTGAAACATCACGCAGTGTGAAAGTTGCTTTATTTAATGCCAGGCAGGTGATCTGCCTGCTTCGGATTACTTCCACATCTTCATTATCTTTAAAAACGAGCGAGCCGTTTAAACAGGATACGGTAAAAGGTCCCTGAAGACGCACTGAATTCGGCAATTCAAAAAAACCATGAAAGATTCCCTCAATCGCCTTCGCATGCTGGATAATCCCGACTGTAATGACCGGTTCTGCTGAAATCACTTCAATTGTCCTAGAATTCTTTCTATCATTTCCGGCGGCTCCGTTACCTCAGAATATATATTTTCTATAAGCTTCGCATCTGCCAGAATAAAATCCTTTTCACGCGGCATAATAATGAGGCCGCCCATATCGACGGCGGCGGGACTCACAACCACGCGTTTCTCCTCTTCCAGAGAAAAAACATACGGCCTGTGTTTGCTCCTCGGCATTACGATCAGCCGCCACAAATCCTCCTGGTATGAGCACAGAATATTCATCATCGATTCATCTTCAATGTTTTGATTTCTTTTCCAGGTTTTCAGCAGATCAGATATAAATTCAAGCAGCCGCGGTTTATCGGTGGATTCGATAATAAGAACTGTGCGCCCGTAATTCAACAAAATACATCCGGCAACGTGTTTATTATAATATAACGGTTTCCGCCTTTTCATATCCACGGCATCGCGCTCCACAGGCAAAGCACACCGGGGGCTTGCTTGAAAATGAAAATGATCCGGTGCCGATGCACCGCATCTCGGACCGTTATAAAAGACAGTGTATTCTGGATTGAGATCTTTTGCCAGGTTCAGAAGAATTTCCAAATTGGATTCCAATCTTTGCGGAACATGACTTATACTGGAAAAAGTCAGGTGCCTGTCAAATATGGGAGCGGGATTGCAAAGCAGCAGGTATTCATTGCGATAAAGGATCCCTTTCTGCAGCTCCGGCAAATTCTCGGGACACAGAAAGCATTTACGTTCCCTGACAGTCTTTCGATCAAGATCGGCTGCTGTACTTTTTATACGTCCGGGATTGAATTGAACGGCGGCAGAAAAGCCGTCGCAGCAGATATTTCGAAGCCGCACTGAGGCTAATGCATTATACCCTTCATCTAACTGCGGCCAGTCTTTTTTCTGCTGCTCGAGGAGAGTATTGCAAAGTTCAGCCAGCGAACCGCTGCTGCCCGCTTTATTAAAAACTGCATAAGTCTTTTTAGAGATGAAAGAATTACCGATAGAATTCACAGTCTGTTTTAATATATTGAGTTTACTTTTCGCATAGTTGAAAAATATCGTTGACAGGCACATAACCGATATAATGCTCTACAGTCGTTTTTCCCAGTGTAAAAGGCGTTTTCTCTTTGATCTGATATCCCATATTTTGGTACCATAACAAAGCTGGAGTATTATTCGCCATTACACTCAGCCATACACGATCAAGATTATATGTCAAAGCATGATCAGCTGCAAACGCCATCAGCTGTCTTCCAAGCCCCATTCCTTGATACTGGTGCAGGATATACAACTGCTGGACATACAACCTATCTTCTTTTCTATCAAAAAATGTTTTTTCATATCCCGCCAATTCACCGTCAACCTCGGCAATGAATCCGACTGTATTCTGGTCAGTAAAAAACGACCGCAAAGCATATTCGTTATAATTGTCCCCGAGATATTGTTTAATATCCCCGTGAGGTATAAATCCGCCGTAAGTATCCAGCCATGTATCGTACAAAAATCGGCGAATGCGTTCGACATCCTTCAATTCCCATCGGCGATAATTAATTCTCATTATTTTTTCCCGGATCGGCTGCGGCGTGCGAGAATTTCTACTGTTCTTATCATATCCTTATACTCATTATATAAATTTTTCTTATCCAGAGACAGCGCCGCATCCGAATTGCCTTTCCATCTCCTGCAAAGGTAAAGCGGCTCGTAAATCCTTCCTATCTGGTATTTTCGCGACAGGCGGAGTGCAACGGCATAGTCTTCACCGTAACTGACATTAGGAAATCCGCCTTCATCACGCAATACTGCAGTATTGAACGCGCGCGGCGCACCCAGTCCGTTTATCCGGAGTGCATTATTTCTTCCGTTAGCCGGAGTCCATTCACGGTGATCAATTATACTCGGAGGCAGTGTTTCAAGCTTCATGTTTACCAATTTGTACGAACCTATCACCATCGCATAATTCCTATGAGAATGGAATTCATTAATAATTTTCTGAAGAGTGCCGGGACTGCTGTAGAGATCGTCGGAATCAAGCTGCACTGCATAACGCCCGCAATATCTTGAAAAAACCGCTTCATTCCAGCATCCGCCTATACCGAGATCGGTACGCTGAGGAATTATAAGCTTAACCTGTTCGTGCCCTCTTGCCAGCTCGCGAAGCAGGTAGGTCGTGCCGTCTGTAGAATAATTATCGACAACAATGCAATTGAATGAAAAATCTGTTTTCTGCTCCAGAACACTTTTGACCGCATCCCCGACAATATTCAGCCGATTAAAGACCGGAATAACGACGCTTGCCTCTACAGGAAAAGATATTTCATATTTCGGTATCTTATCAAATTTTGGCTTAAGGTAAGCTCCAATGTTTTTCAGATATTTTACGGCGGCCGCCTCCATCTCCTTCTGTATTTTTCTGTTGCCCGGATCCACGTAATCAAACTGGCTTTCACGATTTTGAGAGACGGAATTTATTCTTGAATAAAGAAATTCTTTTATATGAAAAATGGTATTATCAACAGCAACCGTTAATCTAAGATCATATATTCCGGTATAAGCAGAATTCTCAATTTTCCCGTATTTCTTCAGCGCTTTTTTTACGGCAGCAGTCGAAAAGAGAAGAAGAGGTCCAAAATCGAATCCGTCGCGAACACTGCCGAGCTGATAGTCATTCAGCGGATGCTCTTTGCGTTCATTATTATCTATTTCGTAAAAATCCGAGTAAACCATTCCTGCCCGCGTCTGTTCCGCCACATCCATCATCCGCTGCAGGGCATTCTGTCCGAGTTCAATCCTATGCGGGTGCAATAGTAATAAAAAATAATTAGTCCTGATCTTTTGAGATAAGATGTTGAATACTCTGCCGGCCGTTATCGATTCGGCTTTGAATGCTTCACATTTTTGATGCAGATTATCAAGTTTCTTATCACAAAGAACGAGTACCTTGTCCACTAACGGAGAGTCGGCAAGACGATTAAGATTCAATTCAAACTCGGGAGCCGGTCGATATTGCAATATTACTGTGAGTTTGTTCATAACGCCTGAATAGAAATATTGAGTAACGATGGAAGATCGAATTAATGATTCAGAATATTAATTGCCATAACAGACGCACCCACAACCGGCGATGAATCGGCTTTTTTTATGGTAACAGGCAGATTCTTTTTCCTGATAACCGAATTAATTTTTCGCAGGTAATAATGATCATCAGCCGTCAAACCGCCGATGAATGCAAGAGGCCTTTTTGTGGATTTCTTGACTTTTTTATTCATCTTGTAAAGTGCGATCTCGATTAGTTCCACCAATTCACAAGCTGCATTATCCAAAATTCTTTTCGCCGTCCTGTCACCTCCGGATGCGGCTTCAATAACTGCCGGTACTACAGATGCAATATCGAAATTATCTTTATAAAGAGAATCGATAATCGTCTCCTGGGAATTCAATCCGAATTTTTTATCAAAAAGAGCCGATAATTTGGTTTTGATTCTATTATCATCAAGTGATTTCGCTACTGCGCGGAAAGCTTGGCGGCCGATCGTATATCCGCTGCCTTCATCTCCGATCAATCTTCCCCATCCGCCTGCACGGAATATTTTACCCTGCTCGTTTTTCCCGAACACTATCGATCCTGTTCCTGCTATGACGATCAGTCCCGGTTTTCCGCTGAAAGCCCCTTCCAGTGCGATCCGGGCGTCACTCTCTATAACCAGATTATTGATTGTCAGGTTCCGCGAACGGGCCGATTCAATTATCCCATCGTGGATATTCTGCTTGTCGCCCGGTCTCCCGGCACCGGCCAGGCCGGCCACAATTGCACCGATTTGCGAAACGCTGCATCCAACAGAACGGCAGCAGGTGTTAATGAGGTCGAGAATGGTATTGCCTGAACGTTCAATACCGATGATTTGAAAATTAGTCGGCGCTCCTTGAGCCTCTGAAAGTATTGAACCATCAAGTGCGCATAGTATGGCCGTAGTTTTTGTACCGCCGCCGTCTATGCCTATGATATACAGAGGTTTTTCCATAGTTTAGAAAAATATTGACGTTTATTGGATTAAAAGCAAACTATATGGATATAAATAATAAAATCATAAACAATAATCTATAAAAAATATCAATTCAAACGAATTTTTGCTATTTTCAACAGGTTAAGAGGCGGAACTTCATATCCAATTTAGCGGTTATTTATATGAGGTACGACTTTAATCAATAGAGAGGAATCACCGTCATGAAACGCAGTTTAAGTATTTTATTCGTATTAACAGTTTTCATTATTAGTATATCTGCCTCGCAAACATCGAAAAAAACAAAAGCTCCGAACTTTTCACTTCAAACAAAGGACGGAGAAATAATTGAGCTGGAAAATTTAAGAGGAAGAGTTGTTCTAATAAATTTTTGGGCTACATGGTGCCCTCCGTGCCGCGCAGAGATACCGGATTTTATTGAAGTATACAACTCATACAAATCGAAAGGATTTGAAATTATAGGTATCGCGCTGGATGGAGAAGGCTGGGTAAAAGTAGCCCCGTATATGAAAGAAGCAAAAATTAATTATCCTGTAGTATTAGGATCTGAAAATATTGTCCGGCAATACGGCGGCTTTAATTCTATTCCGACCTCTTTCATTATAGATAAAAAAGGATATGTCGCGGGGGTGCAAACCGGATATCTTCCAAAAGAGGATCTGATAAAGAAATTAAAATCATTGTTAAAATAATATGAGATTTTTCCTCTCTCTGTTTATAATTCTTATTCAGCCGGCGTTTGTTTTTTCTTATCAACTGCATTCGTCCGGAGGCAAAGTGGAATCTGCTGCCTTACTCTCATCGGATAAAGCACAGGCGGGCAGTACGATAAAAGCTGCAATCCGTCTCAGCATAGAAAAAAGCTGGCATATCAACTCGCATCGTCCTACTTTTGAATATTTAATCGGGACAACCTTCAGCCTTGAAGAAAAAGAAGGGGTAATTATTACAGATGTCCAGTACCCGCCCGGGAAACTCGCTTCATTCGCATTTGCCGAACAGCCGCTGGATGTGTACGAGGATACAGTATTTATTTTTGCATCGATAAAATTATCGGATAAACTTTCTCCTTCTGCCGATACTATAAAAGCAAGCATAACAATTCAGGCATGCAACGATCATATCTGTCTCGCACCGTCAACCATTGTGCTGAATATTCCTGTACACATCGCCGGTCCGGACGAAATTATTGGAAAACAGTACCAGGAAATTTTTGCCAATTACAAACCGGCTGAATATGCGGAAGTCCCGGTGAAGAATGAACTTGCTGCTGTGTTCGATGAAAAAGGAGCATTGATCGCTTTCTTTGCTATCTTCCTCATCGGACTGGCACTTAATCTTACACCATGCGTGTATCCGATGCTGTCTGTGACAATTTCATTATTTGGCTCACAATCGGAAACAAATACTATACGAATTTTTCTAAAAGCACTCATTTATGTCCTCGGTATTGCATCAATGTACAGTGTGCTTGGAGTAACAGCAGCGCTCGGCGGCGGTTTATTCGGAAGCTGGCTGCAAAGTCCATGGATCCTGGGTGCAATTGCTGTACTGCTGCTTGCCCTGGCATTGAGTTCGTTCGGCCTGTACAATTTCCGGATGCCTTACTGGCTGACAAGCAGGCTCGGCGGAATAAGCGGCACCGGATTTATTGCATTGTATCTTTCGGGTCTGGTCGTGGGTGTTTTCGCAGCACCTTGCGTCGGGCCGCCAGTCATCGCACTTCTGACGCTCGTTGCGGCAAAAGGAGATGCGTTGTTCGGATTCTGGATTTTCTTTATTCTTTCTATGGGACTCGGATTGCCTTACCTTATACTTGGTACTTTTTCCGGATTAATAAAAAAAATACCCCGGTCAGGCTCATGGCTTGTCTGGATCGAACATGTATTCGGCGTTATTCTAACCGGTGTCGCTTTATTCTATCTTGCACTGGCGATAGCACCAAAAGAAACTATTTATGTAATCCCTCTCGTACTCGTTATTGGCGGAATATACCTCGGATTTATCGACAACTCCGGCAAGAACACGCCGCCGCTAAAAAAAGTTCAGTGGATTTTCGGAATAGCTGCAATACTGCTGGGTACGTATTATACCGGCAGTATCGAAGAACCCGGAATCACATGGGAAAAATATTCAGAAATGAATCTGATCGAAGCAAAAGAAAACAGTATGCCGGTTATTCTTGATTTTTCGGCCGATTGGTGCATACCATGCCTTGAACTTGACCGCAATACATGGACAGATTCGAGAGTGATCGAAGCAACGAAGGATTTAAGCCGTCTAAAAGTAGATTTGACTCAATTTGATTCGCCAGAATCCGAAATTTTGAGAAAAAAATTTAATATCTCCGGCGTCCCGACAATAGTTTTCATACGAGCCGACGGAAATGAAGCTATAAACTCACGAATTGTCGGCTATGTACCGCCCGACGAATTTCTCGAAAAACTAAAACAAGCCGCTTTGCATGATCTTTAATCCGGACATCTTTCCGGTTTTTGCTTCGGCATTCTTATTTCTGTATCTTTGTATGTTATGTCTGACAGCCTGCTGCTCATAGTATTTGGAACCATATCCAGCGTCTGTTTTGTCATCGGGAGCATAGCTATTTATCTCGCTTTAAAAAACGCCAAAAGAGAAGACAGCGAACTGATGATGGCCTTCTGGTCTGTTGTAGCGCTTGCAGGCTTCACATTCGCTGGAATGAGTCTGGCTTATTTCATCATTCCAATCCTGTCAAATAGATATTTTTAACAATCACAAAATATTAATCTGATGTTTCAAGGAGGATAATAATGATACAGACAGAAGCCCGTACATTGATACATATCGGCCTGACAGGCATTTTTATCATCGGCAGTATTCTTGCTGTCCAGTTATACAGCGCTTTCGGTGCCGATGAAAATATTTGGTGGACTGCAAATACAATGCCGTTAAAGCTGGATGAAACCGGCAATTCATTTGAATTATTCATCAAAGGCGAATCACTGCAAAGCCGGATATCAAACGAAAATTTATTAATAAGCCGGGAAAATACGGCACCTGTTTCCTCAAGCGATATAACTGCCCGAATCAATAATTGGTATAAAATAAAATCTTCAACTCTATCTTATGCATTAATTTCAAGTTTTCTATTCGGTGCCTGCCTGACAATGTTTGTTATCGGAATAATCCAGAATAAAAAAAATAAACAGGCAGCTTAAACCTTTTTATTGAACCGGCGGCAAAAAGGCATTATCTAACAAATATGGAAAATATGCTTTCTTATTGTGGAATACTCTGCAGTACCTGCCCCATATATTTAGCCACAAGAGAACCGGACAAGCAGAAGCAGGAGGATAAAAGAGCGGAAATAGCTCAATTGATAACGGAACATTATGATATAAAATTTGAACCGGCAAATGTTACCGACTGCGACGGATGCATGACTGACGGCGGGAGAATTTTCGCGGGCTGCAAGGATTGCCGTATAAGAAACTGCGCACAATTGAAATCCGTCCGGAACTGTGCATGTTGCAGGGAATATGCATGTGAAATACTTCAGACTTTCTTCTTAAAAGATCCACAGGCGAAAATACGCCTGGAAGAAACAAGGAATTTTTTAAAATAGAATCGCTTGATAATTTCCTTTTATTGAAGTCTGAATTACCATATTTTATCGGCAGAAAAAAGGGAACAAAAAGGCATGGGAACCAAATGACAAGTCGAAACCGGTCTCACCTCAATAAAAAGGAGCTTCGTGTATTTTCTCAGCTTACTTCTCCTTTGAAAATACAGGATTATTTGGACTCGATCATATACAGCGACGAGGAACGCTACAGATGTCCGCGCAGTGTTCTTAAAGACCGTAAAGCCCACTGTTACGACGGTGCGATATTTGCCGCCGCAGCTTTGCAGACGATCGGCCATATTCCGCTTATTGTAGAATTGCTGCCAAATGAAAACGACGACGACCATATCCTGGCAATATTTAAAAGAGGACAATACTGGGGTGCGGTAGCAAAATCAAATTTTACAGGTCTCAGGTACAGGGAACCCGTATATAAAAGTCTCCGTGAACTTGTAATGTCATATTTTGAATCTTATTTTAACATTAAAGGCGAACGGACACTGCTTGGTTACACCGCACCGCTGGACTTGAATCGTTTTGAAAAATTCAACTGGCTTACAGAAGATAATGCAATGGATATTATCGGCGATGCATTGGAAGATACTCGCAAATACCGTATCATAACTTCGGATATGGCCCGGAAACTAACACATGTAGATAAACGTTCATATAAAGCGGGCCTTCTCGGCTCCAAACAATCAGGTTTATTTAAACCGTAAAAAGGATACTTAATGACAGAACAAAAAAATTATATCGAAGCCATAGAGCGGCTTCCGGAATTATTAAAAAATGCCGTTCAGGGACTATCTGACAGTCAGCTGGACACACCGGTCGGCGAAGGTAAATGGACCATACGTCAAATCGCTCATCATATAGCCGATGCCAATATCAATGCATACGGCAGAATGAAACTGGTCGCTACCGAACAAAAACCTATACTGAAACCGTACGATCAGGATCAATGGGCTGTTCTTGCCGACGGTAAAAACAGTCCGCTCGAACCGACATTAATTCTTCTCGAAGGCCTGCACCGTCGATGGGTCATATTCCTGCGTGCTCTGCCTGAACAGGCCTGGACAAAAGAAGGAATTCATCTTGAGAACGGAAAAATATCCATGTTGGATGTATTAAGGACATATTCCAATCATGGAAATTCCCATTTGCAGCAAATTACAAATTTCCGGCAGAAAATGAATTGGTAAAAATATTCATGATCGGAGCAAATCCCTGCGTACACCTGCTGCCGTATGCAGTACGAACGAAATCATTTTACTTCTAGAATGAAATAACATATAAACATGGAGTGAAAAACATGCGATTTCTCGAATGGGAAGATTCATACAACATCGGTGTAAAAGAGATAGACATCCAGCACCGGGGATTATTCGACATTGTAAGCAGACTTTTTACATCGCGCAACTATCAAACAGAAGGTAAATATTTTATCGCGACACTCTCTCAATTTATCGATTATACTAAAGTACATTTTGCGACTGAAGAACGATACATGAGGGAAGCAGAATATCCGAAATTAGACGCCCATCAAAAGGAACATAATGAATTCCTATCCGAGGTAATAGAACTTGCGCGCGATTGTGAGAATAAAGTTCCCGGTATTGAACAAAAGATACTCGATTTCCTTAAGAGCTGGTACATAAAACACATCCTGGGAACCGACCGGGATTATCAAAAAAGTTTTATGGAAAAAGGATTTAAATAGTAAAAAGGATCTTAAAAATGAAAATAATAGAATGGAATGACAAATACTCCGTGGGCATCAGGGAAATTGACGACCAGCATAGAACGCTTGTCAACACCATCAATAAACTGCTCGAAGACCAGAGAGATGAATATGATGCTTTAAAATTCAAAACAGCACTCTCTTCACTTATTCATTACGCATACACACACTTTGCAACAGAAGAACAATATATGCTGCAGGCGAAGTTCCCTGACATGGATCAGCATATAATGGAACATGTGGAATTTATCATGAAAACACTTGACCTCGCTTTAAAAGTTGAAAACGGCAAAGGTGAATCGATGAAAGAACTCCTCTACTATCTGGAAAAGTGGTTTTCTTCGCACGTACTCGGAACAGACAGACTGTATATTCCTTACATTACCAAGAATTTAAAATGAGTAAAAGCCTAATTTACACGGATCGAGAATTTTATTTTTGAATATTCAAGGAGTGTTTTATGCCCAAAACTTATAGTATCTCTCTAATAATTCTCGCTGTAATATTCTTTTTTTTAAACACAGGTATACATATGAATGCACAGACAGCACATCCTTTCTGGATAAAGGAATCACAATTAAAACTTGAAAAAGAACTCACAGAAAAGTACGGCGAATCCCAGAAAGCGCGGCTGCAGAGGGGAATCAGGCAAGCGGCCGATTTCTGGCAAGAGGCAGACGGCGGTCCTGATGCATTCGAAAATTTTATACGTACGAATTTTGCAGGTGACCAGGCTACGCTGGATGTTATGTTCAACCGCTTCGAATACCTGTTTGAAAAACTCGCCGGACATATGAATGAAATCGGACTTGCATTCAGAGAACAATCTGACCTTGACCACGGTCCCATTTACCCTTTCGATGAAATATTCGCCGCATATTCGCCGGGGTCACATATCAACGACGATTTTTTAAAAAATAAACTGGCTTTCATCGTGCTGCTTAATTTTCCTCTTACCACTCTGGAAGAACGGCTGACCAACGGCGATAAATGGTCGCGACGAGAATGGGCGGAAGCAAGACTTGCACAAGGGTTTTCAAGACGAATTCCCGCCGAAGTAAATCAGGCTGTCGCAGAAGCCTCGGCAGTTACAGATCAGTACATATCCGAATACAATATTTATATGCATCACTTGATCGACTCGGAAGACAAACGTCTATTCCCTCCGAAAATGCGGCTGCTTTCACACTGGAACCTTCGTGATGAATTGAAGGCCGACTATAACGACAGGGAAAACGGACCCGAAAAACAAAAAATGATTGCGCAGGTAATGGAGCGAATCGTAACGCAGACTATTCCCGAAATTGTCGTTAACAATCCAGGTGTAGATTGGAATCCATATACAAACGAAGTCAAGCCGGCAGCTGTAATTGATTTTAACACTGCGCCCGTACCGGATCAAAAGATCAACAATTCGCCTGAACCTGACACTCGTTATGCGGTTTTACTGAAAGCATTCCAGGCCGTGAAGAAAGAAGATCCTTACTCGCCCACCGCTCCTACTCTTATCGCACGTCAGTTCAATGAGAACCGGGAAATCCCGGAAGACAGGGTTAAATCCATGCTCGAGTCTGTATTAAAATCTCCGCTGGTTCCAAAAGTTGCCAAGCTTATTGAAAAAAGGCTCGGCAGGCCTCTTGAACCGTACGATATATGGTATAACGGATTCCGGCCGAAAGGAAAATATTCAGAAGCCCAGCTTGATGAAATTGTCAGAAAAAAATATCCGACAGCAGAAGCTTATAAAGCGGATATGCCGAATATGCTTTTGAAACTCGGCTTCAGTAAAGACCGTGCCGAATATATCACCGGTAATATCATGGTCGACCCGGCCCGCGGATCGGGACATGCAGCAGGTGCTGCAATGCGTTCAGCCAAAGCGCATTTACGCACCCGCGTGAGTAAAGAAGGCATGGATTATAAAGGTTTTAATATTGCCGTACATGAAATGGGACACAATGTTGAACAAACACTATCATTAAACGATATGGATCATTATTTTCTTAACGGCGTGCCGAATACCGCTTTTACAGAAGCTGTCGCGTTTGTTTTTCAGGCGCATGATCTTGACTTGCTCGGCATGTCGGCTCCCGATCCTCAGAAAGAAGCTCTTAAACGAGTATATGATTTTTGGATGGTTTATGAAATTGCCGGCGTTTCGCTTGTGGATATGGAAATCTGGCATTGGATGTACGATCATCCGAATGCAACTCCGGCTGAATTGAAATCAGCAATGCTCCAAATCGCAAAAAATATATGGAACACATATTATACCCCGGTGTTCAATAAGAAGGATGTTGTACTGCTGGCAATTTATTCACATATAATTCACTCATTTCTTTACATTCCGGATTATGCCATCGGCCATCTGATTTCCAGCCAGATTGAAACCCAGATACAGAAAAGCGGAAACATCGGCGCTGAATTGGAGCGTATAATAAAATCCGGTTCAATAGCTCCTGATTTATGGATGAAAAATGCTACCGGACTCCCTGTCGGCAGCGAGGAATTACTCAATTCAA
Organism: Bacteroidota bacterium; assembly: GCA_016928255.1. GTDB lineage: Bacteria > Bacteroidota > Ignavibacteria > UBA10030 > UBA10030 > Fen-1298. The sequence continues at coordinate 21,938 of JAFGLB010000149.1, read as the reverse complement.
CAAAACTCGCTTTGGAAGAACTTAATAAATAGAGGTATAAAGATTTTGAATTAAACGGAATAATGCTGTAAGCAAAACGTTTAGTATATGATACGTACCGCCTTTTCTTACCCGGTGTGGTTCAGGATAATTGACAGCACAAGTTTATGCATTCAATACAGATTATCCAGAAGCGATGCTGGATGCGCTATATTCCGTGTCATAGGGAGCAATTTCTATTCAAATACCCCTATTGTTATTGATTACAAATGTTATTTAAAATTATTTCAAATTTATGAACGAATGCATCCTCCTTAAGTTTTATTAGCTCATTTAAAGAATATTCATTACCTATTTCTTTAGCTAAAATATATCCCAAATAATAACCTGCTGTTTTAGGAATAACAGTGTCTGTAGAAGATTCCCAAAAATATTTTCTGATTAATTCTTTATCGGTAGAATATAAATTTTTAATAACATCTTGTGCTATGATTTTTAATACTTTATCCGTTTTTTGAGGAAGACTGTCATGCATAAATACTTCTTTATCACTGGCATCAGGATTTAAAACTGAACTTATATAAACTGCCAACCCCTCTCTCCATAAATGATTATATAATGCTCCTTTTGAATATCTACCATCTTCAATAGGTGTGTAATACAGGGAATGATATATATGAGTCAATTCATGATGAAAAAACGGGGTATAGTTTTGAAAGTCAAAATGCTTTGCAATTTGGTCTACACCAAACATTAATACATTTTCATCTTGAATCTTTACTAATCCCCCAGCACGTATTCCTAAACTATGCAAAATATAAACATCAAAATCAGGTTTAAAATCAGTAAATTCTTTTTGGAAGGACAACAATGAATAATCAAACAGAGTATCCAAATATCTACTTAATTCTGAATATTTATTTTCTATAGTTACGAAATTATTTACCGACAAAAGTATTCTGCCCCTTGGTTTTTGCCCAATCCATTTTATATCATTATATATATTTTCATAGACCATGGGCGCATTGTTATAAACTTCCGTTTTAAATTTTTCAACTTTTAATTCATCAGATACATCTTCATATAGTTTGTAATATTCTGAAAAATCATCAGCTAAATTGTAAACATGCACTTGTCCTCTTAAATTAAAATAGAACAAAATTACAAATAGTAGACTCAATAATGCTTCTTTTCTTATCATTTTCTTTATAATTAGCAATATCAATTACTCCCTATAATGTATAGCATTATCATTTTACTAATTTACAGGAAAGTATTTACTACATACCCAACCAGTAAGTCAGTTTAATCATAAAGATGTTATCTGCTTCTATGTTTCCAAGGCGGTCAAGAGAATTTTTAACATTAAATGCTCCGTCCAGAACCTTCTCATACCTGCTTTGTGTCCATACAAAATACAAAGTCGATCCCGGCATATACTCCCACCTCAGCACCGCATTGCCTCGCAATGAAACCCTGCTGAAATTCGGGTGATCCATGGAAATTACAGAGGCCGGCCCGGATCCATCCGGATCAAGATAAATTTTCCTGCTGCCGTCGCCGAAAATGGAATCTGCAAACGATGAACCGTTCTTTCCGAATACGTTAAAATCAAACGTCCTGGGCCGGGCGAATTCCTTAAAGTTTGTATAGTCCCCGGTGGCAAAAAGCGGCTGAACGAACATCTGTAAACTTAAAGTCGGAGTTAATGTCCAGTTAACACGAATCTGCGCCGATAATTCTTTATAATTCAAATCAGAAAAAATATATCTTTTGCCGTATGTGGATACTGCCAGCGGATCGCTGAACGGATTATTACTGCTTTCAACCCACTGTGATTTGAGAGTGTTATATGCATAACCGGGACCGATCGTCACAGACACGCTCGAAGAAGGACGCATAGTAAGATACAATTCCAGATCCCGATTCGTGCCATCTTTGCCATGGTAAGTATAATAGTACACTTCTCCGATATAATCGTTGCGGTTGTCCGTATAGAATTCAAATCCATATTCATATGCTGCCGGTTTCAGCACTAACGGACCACCGCGTGTTTTTTGATTATCTACTCTTTCAAAAATGTAATCGTAATAAAGACCGAGAGTTATATAATTTGTAAACTGGTAATTTGTTCTTCCCCATAGGCCTCGCACTGTATAATTGCCCCTGAAGTCACTGCTTGCAAAATAAGCCAGAAATTGTTCGATTTTGCGATAGTAATCGGTCGGTTCGTTCCACTTGTATCCGGTTGCAATGTGGTAATTAATAATATCCGTACGAGTAAAATACCCAAGATCATTTAATTCAAAACCCGGACTGATGAATGCAAAAGCAGAATTCAGCATAACCCTGCCTTTTTCTTTATTTAGCGTGAACCTTCCGGCATATCCGGACATAGATGTTGCGGAACTGTCGATTGAAAGGTGACTCGCATCAGGACGTTCGAAGTAATGAGGCCAACCCTGCTGTAGATCGAGCATGCGCTCTTTCGAACCAGCAACATGCGAAAATACGGTCCATCCCGAGATCATGTATTCTTTAGCAGAATCAAGTGCTGTCCAGCCGTCTAATCCTCCGATAAAAGCATCTGAATTCACGGCAGATTTTACTCCGTCATCTTTAAAAAATCTATGTGCTGCTGTTGCCAGCAAGCCTATTCCCTGTTTCCCTTCATTAAAATCACGCTGTATACGCGCAATAGTATACGAAGACAGCGGCTCCACTTCCACTTCACTTTTAACTCCCGTCTTTGCTATCTGCGCATATTCTCGATTTGTCACAGCTTCAATAATTCCGATATTCCAACCGTCAAGAACTTTTCCCGTAAGTTTAGCTGCACCCAGTATACGAGTTCCCTGCGGCGTTTCAGAGAAATCATTATCCGGCAATCCTCTCGTAGGAGCACGGCCGATACGCCGGCTGTAAAATATATTTGGATTTGACCAGTTGAAAGTCCAGTAACTTGTCACCCCGCCGTAACCGAAAGAAAATATATTCATTCCTTCAAGGAAGAACGGGCGTTTCTCGCCAAAATATGTTTCCTGATCGGATAGATTTACAACTGCAGGATCGACTTCCACCTGGCCAAAATCAGGATTAATTGCTCCATCCACAGTAAGATTACTGCCGAGTCCGAATTTAAAATCGATTCCAAAATCAGGTTTATATTTTGAACCTGAATTGAAAGGATCGCCTGACTCATGATCCAAGTAATCGGCTCTTCCGGTCATATATGGAGTCATCTCAAAGCGGGAAGGCGGAGTAATATTCTCTATGCCTGTAAGTTCTGAAAACCGAGATATGAATCCGCTTTCATTACGAGGAGTATAGACCGTGAATGATTCTTCTTTTTTGCGTCCTATCCATCTTAAGAATGCAATACCCCATGTATAATTTTCTTTTTCCTCAAACCGCAGCTGCGAAAAAGGAATACGCATTTCTGCAGACCATCCATCAGTGAGCAGCTGCTGTTTACCTTCCCAGACAGCATTCCAAGAACCGTCCGATTGATCATAATCATCATTATACAGAATTCCATCAAAGAGTGTTCCTGCCGCAGAAATTATAAAGTAATATCCAATGCGTTTGTCATGATAGGAATCTATAGCAACGGCAAATTTATCACCGCCGACATCATTATCCCTACGTGAAAGCCGAGCTTCAATTGAGTCCGGGTGTGTATCTTTCATCAAGGCTCCGATATATAAAGCTGCATCATCGTAAGCTACCCACACTTCGGTCTCCTCGGTTACGGGCTGGCCCTGGTCAGGATTTTGCTGATAAAACTCTTTTACTCCCGCCCGGCGGTAAGTCGTTTCGGATAATATTCCGTCTACCTGAATAGTCTCGGTAAGCCGGACAGCTCCAATGTTTTTTATAAATTCGGGGACAGCTCCATTAACAGGAATATTAACCACAATGATAATCAGGAGAGAACAGAATATTAAACGCATAGTGATCTTTTCTAAATTCGGTGAAAAATTTGTTTAGGAATTGGACTTTACTGATAGTAGAAAGGTTGGGTATTTAATTATTAATAATCATGTTTATTTTATTATACGGATTTTCTCCTGTTTTTGTTTCGATATATTTCACCTCCACTTATAATCAAAATATTGATTTCTCGTTGAAGAGTTCTATTTAGATATTACCGTAAAATACTAATAAAAAGGCTGTAAAACGTGATTTTTTATACTTCTTGACTTTTATAGGACATAGGCTTATTGTTATATCATCTTTTTGTAGCTAACCTTTTTTAAATAAACAAACGAGGAGACCGCTTATGAAAAGCAAATATTTATTGCCCGTCCTGCTATTGGCATTAATAATTACATTTGCCAGCTGTTCAAAGGGGCCCAACAAACTTATCGTTAACACATGGAAAGTGACAAACGTAGTTTCGAAAGGAACATATAATGACAGTCTTTTCCAGGCACTAAAATCCAATCTGATGAATGTTGAAATGACATTCGAAGACAACAAGTATACTATGAAGTCGGGCGGGAATGTCATTGAATCAGGAACATATAAATTTGAGAATAATAAACTGACGGTAATAACAGAGAAAGGTATGAACATGGATGCAATTGTAACCAAAGAGAACCTTACTCTGGATACTCCCGATTTCATGACTACGCTGCAGCCTATTTAACAATTCTTCATTCACAATAATCAAGAGAATATATATGGGTCTATTTGATAATCTGGCGAAAGCCATCACTACACCGCAGGAAAAAGCAAGCTATGTAACATTGCTTAATGCCGCGGGAATAAACATCCCCAACCTGGGATGTTCATTAGAAAACGGAGTACTTTCCATTACAGGAACAGTCGCTGACGGGGTAACAGCTGAAGCAGCAATCGCAGCTCTGAAAAAAGCTCCCGGCGTAACTGAAATAAAAAATTATCTCGAAGTGGAAGACCTTCGTGCGAATAATATAATGATGAGAGTAGCAACGAAGAGTTCAAATCTGAATATCCGTAAAGGTCCGGGTACTAATTTCGATATTATCGGAAAAGCAGCTCATAATTCGCAGGTACAGCTTATTAAAAAAATGTACAACGGCTGGTATTATATAAAAGCCGCTGACGGTACCGAAGGATTCTGCTCAACAGATTACCTGGCAGAAATTTAAATTTTCCTTTCTAAACATCAACCTTGTCAAGGTTTAGCAACTGTAGCCGACGTCGTTGACGTCGGCTTTATTATTCTTGACGCAATCATTCGCCTGCCGCAATATAAAGGATAGTAAATTTCTATTCAAACGCCCCTACGACAAGTTGAATGATCAATCAAAAGACAAATTTATGTATAAACGCCGTAGGCGTTTAATATCTGTAAATATCTGCTTAAAAATTTTCAGACAACTCCGTAGGAATTGAACACCTACGGTGTTCTTTTCTTAATCGTTATTAATTTCTACAAACATTCAGCTCCTATGGAGCTGGAATGATCTTTGGGCAGGCATAGATTAATTGTCTAGCCTATACTTAAATGGAATCAATACCCAAGCATTGATTTTTCTACCTCTGACTTCTGCTGGTTTAAAGGACCATTGCATTCCAGCAGATAAGGCCGCTTTATTAAATATTTGATTTGTAGTCTTCAAAACCTTACCTCTTTTGGTACATCCATCATTCATTACCAAAATTTTAATTTGAACCTCCCCTTCAATACCTTGTTTTTTTGCTTCTTCAGGATAGATTGGATTGATTTGTTCAATTGGTTGTGGTGACTGTAAATCCTTGTCATCTGAACCAGCTTCTATTATTATAGACCAATCATCATCAGAATAAATCGCCGTATCTTCTGTGAGAATGAGTGATCTCTGATGTACGATTGATTTTGTAGAACAACCAGTACAAATGAAACAAACAATATAACTGAGACAAAAAAGATGTCTTATCATTTTTATTTCCTTTGGATGGCTGTTTATAATCTGATTATGCCTATCGAAGGTATCCCTTCAGTAGACTCAGTCTACCGCAGCTATGGCATTGCCAGATCTTTTGATCAACCTTGTCAAGGTTTGAAACCTTGACAAGGTTAAATTTAATTAGTTATACAACCTTCCCAATAAAGTTTTTATCCAACTTTCTATAACTAACCTCAAAATATCTTTTTTAAATTGATGCATTTGTTTGGCCTGCGGTTTTCTTTCTATAATTGATATAGCTCATACTCATAAAGAACAATGCGAATAATCGGAGTATAATATGCACTATCAAAGCCTTAAAACTTTCTGAACCTACTTCTGTTTGTAAAAGCATTATAGCACCAAGATAAATCAAGATAATATGATATATTGACAACAGAATAATCGGAATAATGCTAAAATGTAAAAATAGCCATAATACACCAATAGAAAGAACTATAATATCAAAAAACATCTCAGACCAAGCATTAAGTATAAGAGCACCGATTAACATCCAACCGACATGAGAACTCTGTATTATTATGGCGAGTTTATTATTTGGCTCGAGTGTAATATTCTTTTTTAAAACTAGATTGAAAATGACAAATAAAATAAGAGGAACAAATCCTGCCACTCCTAAATATGAACCTGCTGCGAGACCGACTAAAACACCTATTGCTGTGCCGACTCTGTTTTTGACGTCCTTTTTTTCGGATAAATCATCAACGGGAGAATTCACAATTTTAGAAATCGATGTATCTTTTGGTTTTAAAGTTTCAGATGAACTATTAATCCCTCGCGATTCTTTATACGAAAATCGATGTAGGGGATTGCAAAAATAGAGTCCATCTTCCGAAATAGGAGCTGATGATTCAATTTGCTTTCCACAGTATGCACATTGCATAAATTGCCTTTCACGTATTTAGAAATTTTAGACTAAATAAATATTTTCCCCTTTTTCGCCTTTTCAAGTTCTTCGAGGTAAATACTCTGGGGTAACTTAGTAGCCGCCAATTGGCATAATATCGGGAATCCCTTGAAAAGGATGCTGATCTTTAACTTTCTCTTATCTGCAGTTTCAAAAATCAATTGCCGTCCATAATTAGAATATGTCACTTTTGATATCTCTTTCCAATAAAATGAATAAGTCGAACGAAAAAGATAGTCCGCAAAAATACCGTCTGATGTCGCCATTATCTTATCATGTGTTAACTTTAGATATCCTAAAATAGAAAAAGATAAAAATAAAATTACTGCGATCGTAAAACCTACTATTTCACCATTCGAATTCAGACCTATCTTCAATAAAAGGCCTAAACAAAGACCAAGCGGTAAAATGCCGCAACAAACGACAAAAATAATCATAAAAGTTTTAGGATAAGTAAGCAGTATACCATCCTCGACTTCTATATACTTCGGAGGTGATTTCGCTAAGTAAGATAGAACTGAAAATATTAGTATCAATAAAGAAAACGTTATGAATGTTTGCATTTATTTTTCCATTTATTTATTCAGTTATTTGCGCATTTGCAAAATTCAATCAGATAAATAGAATTTAGGCGTCACAATTAGTAGATTGCATTATTATCTACACCCAACTGTTTCCATCCATCGAAGCCTAAAGCCATAATTAACTCACTAGACCCGCCCCACAATGGATTTACATATGATGAACAACGAACTTTGACTTTGAATGGATGAACCCAATAAATCGGACCAATAGAAATGGATTCACCCATCTCACCTGACTCTGCATCTTTATAACCAGCGGCACCATCGGTATGAATATGGCCCATGAATTCTCTAATTGGAACTGCATCCTTACGCGCAATAATTTTCAAATTCTCAAACGGTCTTTGGGTTTGTAATGACTGGATAATATAAGAATTAAAGCCAGAGTTCAACCAAGAATAAATCGGACTAAATTGAACATCAATAAATAATGGAACGGTAACATTGTCCTTGAAAATGATTGATCTGCTCTGTAATTCACCATAAAGAAGCTTATTGATAACAGTAACCTCACAAAAGAAATTATATATCATAAAACAAAATAATACAATAGCGATAATAAAAGTGACTTTTACGATATTTCTATATTTCGTTTTCATATTTTTCGTAATGCCTAATAGATGACGGTTCTGCCGGAGTTTAAATACTATCGAACAGGTAAGTCAAACCCTTTTTCTTTATCTCCTTGGCCCGCCCTGTCTGCTTGTTTACACATCGCAGGAGAACAGACAAGTGTCTTTCCATTTGGATATGTAATTTTGTATATACTACTTTCATGAATTTAGAAAATGATAAATTCTAATGCCTAATAACATCTGATCAGATCTACCGCAGCCATGGCATTGCCAGATCTTTTAATCAACCTTGTCAAGGTTTGAAACCTTGACAAGGTTAATTGCGTCTGCAATTTTTTGCAATTTCTATATCTTTTGCTACTTCGGATCTCAGCTTTTCCCAGTGAAAACGAAGATGAACATTTTCTTTCCAGTTCTTGCCGTCCTGCGAGCTGTAATGCACCAGCGGCATGTCGTTATAAATCGGGCGGGTTATACCAATTACAATATCCCAGAATTTCAAAGCTCTTTCCAAATGCTTCACTGCCGCTTGCTTATTTTCTTCTCCCCCTATGACACGATAAGTCTCCAATGCAACAGCGCCTTTCAGTTTTTCAGCAAAATATAAACCCATATTTGCCCAGACTTTTATATCTGCGACTTCTTGAATTAGATCATTATTATTACTGTTTTTTATTTTCTTAATCAGATCAAGAGCTTTGGTACAATCCTGATGGAGCATTTGAGTTAAAATAGGAGGAGTAATTTTATCACTCACGATGGATTTTCCCGACTCAATTCCTTTTACATATTCCTTCACAGATATATAATTCGTATCGAGAGGCGGCTGATTGATTTGCCGATCGACTGAAATATATTCCACTCTGCTGGTTTCATTGTTCAGAGCCATGAATCCTTCGCTATAAAGAGTAAAATCCCAGCCGCAATCGAATGATGATGCCAGACGCAAAGGTGTTTTTCCGGCAAGCGAACTGGCTTCAAGCAGAATACCAGCTTTTTTATCATAACGCCGAATAAATTCTTCTTTGAACACGCTGTCGGGTGTTGCCGGATTATAAAGCAATCTTCCCCATAATTTATAAAACAGCCACTGCCGCTGAAATGCATATTTCCAGCTTACCTTTATTCCCGGTTTTGTAAAGTAATCCTTCGCAGGTATATAAGTCTCAGATCCGATTATATAACCTCCTACATAACTATGCGCGTTGCTGTTAATGTGTTCGCGGATAAAATCCGGTACACCCCAGCGAAGGCAGAAGAAATCCTCGTTGCGTGCCGTCCATACAATCTTATAATTCTTCGGCTCGGGATAGAAATATGTTCCGTACAGTTTCCCGCCATGCACTTTTATCAATTTTGTTGTTGAATGAGCGTGCGACCAGTTGAATTTTAGATCCGCCCAGACCGGGCCTTCGATAAAGTCCAATTCTCCTTCTTTTTCTATTCCTTCCCTTGTTATCTGTTCGGTTTCGATGCTGGTCGGGCCCAAGGATCCGGTAGTGCTTGAAAAAGGAATTCGATGAATGAGCTTTGATCTGCGGCCGGCAAGACTCATACCTTTGATAATGGTTTCCTGCATCCAGTTTTCGCGCTCCTGCGGAGTCATACCTCCCATACCTTCACCAAGCGTAAGTCCCATCCCGGTGAGTTCGGGATAATCCTGAAGTATCTGTGTAACACACTCCCGCGTATAGCGTTTAATAATTTCAGAAGTATCGCCTTTTACAAAATGTTCATGATCCAGGTTATCCATTGCGACATTATGTGCGCGGGAAAACTCAGGACTCACAAATATATTAAAAGGCACCATGTAAGTATCTATGCCGCGTTCGCGTGCCATTCGAAAAATTCCGCTGAACAGTTTGGTCCATTTTTTCATTTCCTCGTCGTTGAACGGGCAGGCTTCCGGAAAATTTTTCGGTCTTATCATAAACGGATAAGGATGCAGGTTCCAGAGCGTGAGTGTGTTGAACCTGTTTTCCGCCATCATATCGAGGAAAACTTCCCAGTAGTTCAGATCACGGCAGGTTTCCTGATGCAAATTTAAGGCATGACTATGCCGGTAAGTATCCCAGGGAAGGTCAAATTTTATAGTGCGGAATGATAATCTTGGTGCTTCGGTTCTCGGCCTGATATTTTGCAGAATTATACCGTTACGCAAATCTTCTGCGAGTGACAGACATCCGTAAATAACACCTCTGCCATCGCCGCCTTTTATGATAATTTTTTTATTTTCAGGAAGGATTGTGTATGACTCAGCGGTAAGGTCATCAGTATTCACAATTATATCTATAACATAATCAGCCTGTTTTTCTTTTATCGTATACCCTTTTTTCTCCAGACTTTTTTGCAGGACTCCAGCTGCATATTTCGCCTGCGGTACGGATACATTATACTGTATCTGAACTGTTTGTGAATTAGCCGGAAATACTAATCCGATTAATAAGAGAATTATAAATAACATATGTTTTTTCATAATTGAAAGATGCTTAGTTATTGTTTAATAGCATAGAAAATATTTACCAACCGTAATCGTAACAATTTCTATGGAATGTGCATATTCGTTTGGATTATTACATGCACCAATTATAAAGCAGTGAGCGGTTTAGAGATCAACCACCTGCTCCGCGATCATTGAACATATTTCACAAAATCGTAACGCTTCGTCTCCCAAATGAGGCTATATTTAATACCAAATCTTGTGGACAAAAAAACGATTTTCATTCTAAATATTTATCTGCCCATTTTAAAAACTCCGGCCAGTTGGGTCCAGTTGTATGTCCTCCTTTATGCTGACGGAATGCAATCTCGCCGTTAGTCAATGCAGTTTCTATTGGAGGAAAATCGTATGTTCCCAATCCCTTCTTTCCTAATAGTTCATAGATCGGACTTGCATATGCGCCTCCGAGGAACATTCCTTTTGCATCTACCCATCCTCCTTCGACTTCAAAAGAACCGCTGCTGATAAAAATTGGACGCGGGGCGCACAATGCAGCCAATTCGTGAGCATCGACTGGAAGGTCGTTACTCTTTAGAGGACCTGCATATTTAATGAAGTTGCCTGCAAACCAATGATACTCGCTGGACGACGCAAGATTTTCAACTTGCTCCCCGTAATTGCGGCGCAGAATTTTTACTCCTCCCGCGCCTGAAGATCCGACAAAAGCTATTGCAAATCGCTGATCATATGCCATTGTAACTATCGCAGCTTTACCGTACCTGGAGAGTCCCTCTATTATGACCTGTTTTGCATTCACAGATTTATCGGTTTCGAAATAATCCAGCGCGCGGCTTGCACCCCATGCCCAGGCACGCAATGCTCCCCAGTCGTCGGGTTTCCTGTGTTCACCTTTATTCACCAGTCCAATAATTCCTTTAGTAAGTCCGGCTCCATTGTCAGACTGGTAGCTTGTTGGAACGAGTATTGCGTATCCCCATCCCTTTTCCAATACCAGCTGCTGCCAGTTCGGATCCTTTGGAACACCAGGAGGGGGTTCAGGTAATTTGAAGCCCGGGGGCAGGATGAAACCGAATTCCATTGCAATCGGGACAGGTCCTTTAGTATCTGCCGGAATTGTCAGTGTCAGTTGTATATCGACAGTGATAGATGGGAATGAGGAGTTATCGACATGTCCCAACAGTTCTTTAACCACGACTGGAATATTTCCTATAGTATCTTCTTTTGTTTTTACGATTTCCCAAGAAACGCCGGGTACATTTTTAGGAACCCGTCCATAAATTTCTCTGTCGAAATACTCAACTATCTCCGGGCGTCTTTTTTTCCACCAGGTTTCCGCATCCTTCACTTTTCTTCCGTCGTTTAAAATTAATGGATCCGGAAGTGAAGTATATGTCGCAGCTTTCGATTCGTTGGTATTTGCAGCGTTATGGTCTTTCGGATTTCCTGAAGGTCCAGGCCTTGTTGAATCTATTCCGAGCATTTGCAGCATTAACCGATAATCTTCGTTCGTTGATTTTCTTATGCTGTCCATTTTTTGCGGATCGAATACGAATTGCGCATTCACCGGAAACAGGACTATCATAAGTAATGCAAAGATTTTGAATAAGTTTTTCATTAATGATCCTTTTCAATAGCTGGACAGAGAATCCAAATGACAGATTTATAGATGTAAAGAGTATTTTTCATAATTGGAAGACGGTAGAAACTATCAAAAAAAAGCCGCTTATCCAAGTCCCTATGTAATACCTGCGGATTTTGCCGGAGGCATGCTTTTGGCATAAGCGGGTATCCCGAATATAAAACTCCCGATTAAAATCCGATCTGTTGCACAGAACGCGATCTCGTCTCGTTTTATCAAAACGAGACGGGCATTCGAGTGTAAAAAAAGATTTAGAAGATAGATTCTAATGCCGTTTCCAAATAAGTAATATTGCACATAAATTAAGGTTATAATTAAAAGGAAACGAGCACTAGTGTTGTTTTTTCTAAACCTTGCTTATAGAACATAAGATTTTTTTTGGAAGCGGCAATAATTATATATTTAAGTAAAATTTAGATAAAAGGAGATTCAAACTCAATAAATGCTGACTGTCATATACAGTTGAACCTGTGGAAAATTTTTTCTAACTTATATATATAATATGTTCATCGCCCGGATGGCGAAATTGGCAGACGCGCTAGCTTCAGGAGCTAGTGGCCGCAAGGCCATGGGGGTTCAAGTCCCCCTTCGGGCACTAAAACGACTTCGTATTACGAGGTTTTTCTTTTCTGAATTTTAAATAATTGCCGATTGATATCATGGACGTCTTTTTCTACGAAGCTTTCGAGGAAGAGGAAAAATCACTGAAGACTTTTATCGGAAGCCGTTTCTCTTATGAAATGACCGATAAGACAATTCAGGAAATCGGCCATAAAGCACCTCCGGCACGGCTTATCAGTATCCGCACACAATCGGTTATTCCTGCAGAATGGTCGGATAAACTGGATGGAGTGCAAAGCCGGAGCACCGGTTACGACCATCTGAAGAAATACCTTGAGACAATCCGCAAGCCCCTTCCCTGCGGTTACCTGGAAGAATATGCGACACGCGCCGTTGCCGAGCATGCAATTATGCTTATGATGTCATTAATGCGCCGGCTTCCTCAGCAGATGGCTCAATTCAATAATTTCGACCGCGACGGACTTACAGGCGGAGAATGCGCCGGAAAGAATCTTCTGGTCGTAGGCGTCGGACGCATCGGCAGTGAGATAGTAAAAATCGGTTCTGCTCTCGGTATGAACGTCCGCGGCGTCGATATTGTACAGCGCCATAAAGAAGTATACTACGTAACCAAAGAAGAAGGCTTCGCATGGGCGAATGCCGTTATTTGCGCAATGAACCTGACCCAGGACAATCACAGCTATTTTGACTACAACCTTTTCAAGCATGCGCATCCGGGAATCGTATTTGTCAACATAGCACGCGGAGAGCATGCGCCTGTTGCCGATTTAGCAAGACTAGTAAAAGAAAATCATATAGGCGGACTCGGACTTGATGTTTACGAAAGCGAGCCAAATATAGCAGTTGCTCTCAGAAGCAAGCACCCGAACACTTATCCGGAAGCGCAGATGATAAAGGAGTTATTGCAATATCCGAACGTTCTATTCACTCCCCACAATGCCTTCAACACGAAAGAAGCCGTCCAGCGTAAATCTCAATTCAGTATAGATGAAATTCTATATTTCCTTGAGAATAAGAATTTCAGAAACCGCGTGCGTTAACCGCATCGATGCAATTTACCCGGTATTTTTTGAATAATAATTATTGTTATCCGCGAGAATGAATTTTTCTACTCGGAGACTTTTCAATATATTAATATACAATGCTGTCCCTTGAACATATTACACTCGAATTCGGAGAACGAACGCTTTTCCGGGATATTTCCGCTACAATCGGCCCGCGCGACCGAATTGGATTGGTCGGCTCTAACGGCAGCGGTAAAACCACACTGCTCCGTATCATCTCTGGTTTTTCGCAAGGAGAAGAAGGTTCTATTAATAAAGCCCATTACGTAACTGTCGGTTATCTCCAGCAGGAAACAATTGCCCTGCACGGCAAGACTCTTTACGAAGAAGCAGAGACTGCATTTGAAGATATTATCAGCGCACAGCAAAAATTAAGCGAAGCACAGGATTCTCTTGCAGGACTTGATCCGAAAAGCGATGAGTACACAGAAATTCTTGAGGTCTGCGGTGAATTACAGCACAAGCTGGAAGATCTTGATGCATACCGTATGCGTTCGAAGATAGAACGTATTTTGAACGGACTTGGATTTTCACAAAAAGATCTTTACCGGTTGACGGAAGAATTCAGCGGCGGATGGCAGATGCGTATAGCAATGGCAAAGCTTCTGCTGCAGGAACCGAATCTTTTACTTCTCGACGAACCTACAAATCATCTCGACCTCGAATCTCTTCAATGGCTTGAGGAATACCTGCGCCAGTATAACGGGGCAATTATACTTGTTTCGCACGACCGTGCTTTTCTTGATAATTTAACTGCACGCACATTCGCCCTTTCGGCCGGAAGGTTTGAAGAATATGCGGGTAATTATTCTTTCTATGAAAAAGAGAGGCTGGTCCGGCGCGAACTTCTTTTGAGTCAACAGCGTAACCAGCAGGAGCAGATCAAGCACACAAGAGAATTTATTGACCGGTTCCGTTATAAAGCCACAAAAGCCCGGCAGGTGCAAAGCCGCGTTAAGATGCTGGAGAAAATGGAAATAGTTGAAGTGGAAAAGGAAGAAGAAGAGCTCCGATTCAGATTTCCCAATCCGGTAATGAGCGGCCGTGTGGTAATGGATTTGCAGGAAATACATAAGAGTTACGATTCACTGCAGGTTTTCAGCAATCTGGATTTTAAAGTGGAACGAGGCGACCGTATTGCTGTAGTAGGTGTGAACGGTGCAGGGAAATCTACGCTGGTCCGCATTATATCAGGCGAAGAATCTTTTGAGAAAGGCGAACGGATAATCGGGCACAATGTTCTATTGTCTTATTTCGGCCAAGATCAAGCGGACGAGCTCGATCTTACAAAGGATATTCTTCAGACAGTTGAAGAATTTGCATCTAACGAAACAAGAACGCAGCTGCGGACACTGCTTGGTTCTTTTCTTTTTCACGGCGACGATGTATTCAAACACGTTTCAGTCCTTTCAGGCGGCGAGAAAAGCAGACTGGCTCTCGCACGCATGCTTTTGCGTCCTGCAAATTTCTTGATAATGGACGAGCCTACAAACCATCTCGATATGCGCTCTAAGAAAGTTCTGCAAAACGCACTCGAGGAGTACGAAGGAACATTTCTTATCGTTTCGCACGATCGTGCTTTTCTCGAGCCTGTCATAAACAAGGTACTGGAACTTAGCCCAGGCTCGATGCGGCTGTATCTCGGTACTATGTCCGATTATTTTACAAAGAAAAAGCAGGAAAGCACAATCTTGCAGGATGCTTATAACATCAAACAGGCGGAAAGTTTAAAATCGGCGGCGCATACTGCCCGGCAGGAGGAGCAGGAGCGAAAGAGGGCAAGGGAAAAAGAAATTCGCGCATTAAAAAAGCAGTTGGAAACAGTCGAAGCTGAAATCGGCCTATGTGAACAGAAGAAGACCGAAATTGAGACTCTTCTTGCGGATCCGGAGTTATATAAAAGAGGCGACGAAGCGAAAACTGTATCCGCAGATTACAAATCAATCCGTAAACAGCTGGAAGATGCTTACTGGCGCTGGGGGAATATATCGGAACAGCTCGAGAAAATTCAATTGTGAGACACTCAATAACCGAGTGTGTTTACCGTATCAAGTAAACGAATGATGGTTTTTTATTAATGGTATTTGCCGCCATCTCGAACATTAGATATCTGATGTATAATAAACGGCCCGGAAGCGAGAGATCTTTACCTCGAAAAGCGGCAGCAAAATATTTTCTGCTTATCTGAATAGTTATTATGGTTTATCCAGCTTAATATCCACATGCCAATGTTGAGTGATTTTTTTCAATTCATCCAAAGTCAGGTAAGTCACTGCACCGTGTTTGGGACGTGAAAAATTTGTTCCTTTCATTGCGCCTTCGTTGAAACGTCCTATGTGCTTATAGGTCACAAAGTCCGTAGTTTCACTAAATCCCATATTGTTAGGCCGGCCGCCGTATACATCATACATCAGTACATAAGTCTCTGAACCAAGCCGTTTAAATAAATTCGGTGCTTCAGTGGGAACGGTTTCTGGATCAATACGCTGCGGTTCAGAGCGGTATCCCTTATTTATCTGATTTGAAACAGCGTGTAAAATCCTGGCATCAGAAACGTAATATAAATGGAATTTTTCGCCTACCTTTGTGATATCACCATCGATGCCGCCAATGTCAGGGATCATTTTCGGCGTAGTCTCCAGTTTCGTAAATGCCTCATTCGCATAGGAGTAATAGATATTAGCATTTTTATTGCCGTACCGAATAGTGAAATAGACCATCATCTTTTTTGCGGCTGCGTCGTAGATCGTCTCGGGTGCCCAGGCGCAGTCAATATCGCCGAGTTCCGGGAAAGCTGTATCCACACGGAAATCGGAGACTGTCCAATGTATAAGATCGAAGGACTTCATCATTACTATAGCCCGATTATTACCCCAGCCATATTTCTCTTCAGGACGCTGCCATTGCGTATCGCGGTAACCGGCTTTCTGGCCAAATATATGCAGATCAGTCATAACAAGATAGAAACCTCCGTCCGGCCCACGAGTTATATGCGGATCGCGGACGCCTTTCTGCTCAGCTAATTGAGATCCTTCAAATATGGGTTGACCGTTATTAAGATCGGTAAAAGTATAACCATCACGACTGACAGCCATATAAGCGGACTGAGTCTGATCTTTAAAATAAACCATCAAATAACCACCAAAATCTTTTTCCTGCAATTGACGGCTGTTTTCCGGCATTGCAAGCCGGTGTACGATCTCGATTTTCCCTTTTTGAGGTTGTGTGAGCCCAGTATTATTGAAAGATTCTGTTTCTGATTTTTTGATGGTCAGCAAACCGAGACGATAAGGTAATAGGTTGTATTCTCCGCCGCTCTTTGGATCACGCCCTTGAAATAGAAGTTTAAGGTTGTCAGGATCGATGGTCATTGTTTCATCATATCCATCGCGAATCAACTCTCCATGACTAATATCTTCAGTCCATGGAGTCACACCTTCAGAAAAGGTTACATTGCTGATCCCCGCAAAAGGTTTGTCCCAAGTAGCGGCATCAGGAATAGGCTTCCATTCACCATTTAAACTGTCGGCGATCCAGGCACGATAGTAACGTGCCGGACCGATGGCTTCTACCAGAGTCAGATATGTATTAGTATTTTTGACCTTATAGGTCATATTACCTTCGAAGACATCGAAACGTTCACCTTCAATGCAGATTTCCGGATTGCTCATGCCCCTGGGAAAATTCTCGATCTTGGTTCGACTCCGATATAAGCGTCCATTATCGCCGGTGAAATATAAGTACGCATGTGTATCATCACAGATCACCCAGTAATCAATCCAGAGATGTGGGGCCCCGGCTGGTTTGGTTTCGAAAAAATCCTGCGGTTTTGTCCAAGTCTCCGGTTTTGATAAATCATCAGTTGTACAATACTGCGGCTGTTGTGATTGGAAAATTAAATACCACTTTTTATGCGGCCGAAAATAAAACAATTGAGGAGCACAGTGATAACCAGTTAAATTGGGATTCACATCGATATGAGTCAGTTTGGTTTTAGGGGCATCAGACCAGTCTTTAAAATTCAAATACACCATACTCCAGGTTCTGGATGACGTCGAATAAACTGTCGCATAGATATGCCACAAATTGTTATAACGTACGATAGTTGGATCTTTGACGGAGACTATCGTGTGCTTTTCATCCGAAACAGGACTTACAAGTATACTGGTAGATTCCCATTTGAGCGGCATACGAAAGGGACTCTTGGGAGCTTCAGTCCCGATTGTTACGGCCTCGACGGATTGGGCTTGTAGAGTCCCGGTAGTAAACATTATTTGAATGCCTGCACAAAACAGTACGATTACAGAAAACCATAAGTATACAGTTGTTTTCATAATAAAAAACCTTTCCATCAGTCTCATTAAATTCAAAAAAATATTTTTTCTAATAATGCATTAGAAACAACACACACAAAAGAAAATTAAATTACTGCACAATTGGTATTGGTTGATCAGCAGGTAAAGACTCTGCCGGTCTGCCAAAAATAGTGAACTCTAAAATTCCCAGCGGTGTTGTCCGCGGCCAGTTCGTGATTGTCAATCGGACAAAGCGGCATTTCACCGGTGGAATTTCTTCAAAAATTGTATTTCGCGAAATTATATTCTTTGTTTGGTCAAGAGCTGTCAGGTACGTCTCTCCGTCTATTGATACTTCAATTTTATACTGATAAATATCTGGTGAGAGTTGTGCCGTGCCTGCTGCTAAAGGTCTTCCAAAACCCCGTCTCCCGCTGTTAAACATAAGACGAACGGCATCTATATTGAACAATTGCACAACATCAAACCGTGTAGCAGGAGAAAGCTCTATCATTAGAGTCGGCAGTGTATCTTCAGGTACAGGTTCCCACCAGGTGCCGCTGGAGTTGTCTACAGCATATGCAGCATCCCGCCCCGACTGTTGTGAAGAAAATTTTGAGAGAGCGTTCATCGCACGTATTTTGTTGATTGTCACGGGGATTGAACCGCTGTTACCCTTCATCGGATCGCTGACTGCATTAGGTGCCCATTGGGGTGTGTCGGTAACCTTAACCGACATATTACCATCTTTATCGAAAGTTACGCGATCCATCCCGATACGCCGTCCGCCCGGCGGATTTGAAAGGACAATCGTGTAAAATTGCCAGAGATTACCGTCAGGTCCTTCGACAATACTGCCATGAGCTGGACCGGTAACGATACCATCCGTTCTTCGCAGCAAAGGATTGTTTGGTGCGTATGTAAATGGTCCCATAGGAGACTTGGCTGTGTAATATCCTTCGGCATAAGTCTTCCACTGCGTTCCTGAAGCCGAATATTGCAGATAATATATACCGTTGTGTTTCTGAAGCCATGGACCTTCGATCCACGCAACATCTGTATACTCGTTCATTTCACCGTAACGTTCCCAAACATGATCGCTGTTAAATCCGAAGAGATGTTTAACAGGACCGGCGAACCTGCTGAGGTCGTTCGGGTCGAGTTGCACGACATATATTCCGCTGACTCCACGACCGGGGTAATAGAGATACGGTATATTGTCGTCGTCGATAAAAATATCCACATCAAAAGGGCCATTCCAGCCGCCTTTAACATCCGGAGTGTTTTTCCATTCACCGATGCTGACAAAGGGTCCTAATGGATTATCTGCTTTGAAAACAGGCCCGTCATTGCCGCACATATAGAAACTGCCGTTGTATTTTGCAACATGGGGTGCAACTGGAACGTTATCAACGCGCTGGAAGGACCAACTGAGCATATCATCCGAAATCCACACACCGCCGCCTGTGCAATACATATAATATTTGCCCTGCTCTCGTATAACTGTGACATCTCCGGATGCACTACTTCCCAATGCAGTAATCATCGGCAAAGGATTACAATAGCGTGCTATTTTCCCTATCACCGGATCTTCAGCAAGTGCAATCGAAATGGCTAATATGACCATAATAAATAGAACAAGAGGCAATGTGCGATTCATATTTATTCCTGTTTTAATCATATCTAATAAGATGTTATAGCATGTTACTACTGAATAATTTCATTATTTGTTTTCAAACAAACAATGGAATTTTGTAAGATGTTCTCCAAAGCATTTTATTGCCCGTGGAGGGTATTTTATGTTCTACATCATTTTCACCATCTGATCTACTTCTCAACTATAGGTTCAACTTTTACATGATCGAATTTTGAAATATTCAACATATTGATATTATGTGCAGCCACTTCCAGCCCGGAAAGATATTTCTCGGGAAACGCATTGTTCAATTTAATATCACCTATTGTATTCCACTGCTTTCCATCAATTGATCTGTAAGCCAAAAATTTTGAACCTATTTTGGAAAGTCTAAAATATACCGGTAATGATACGGCACCAAGATCCTTTTTATTGCAGGTACCGCCGGTAGTTTCCCGCCATTGCAGCGATATACCATTTCCAGGTGTTGCACACAACATTACGAAAGCACTATTAGGTGCAGTATTTTCTCTGAACATCAATCCCGATTTTGCCCATGGATCGGTATTGGTTTGAGAAATAACACGTGCTGAAATAATATTATCTTTTTCTGTTTTTCTATAAAGGAATGCAAATTGATCACTTGCTCCCCATATATCTCCGCCTCCGCCTTCAATAGTAAAGACGCCTTTTTCATAAACAAAAGAAGCTTTATTGTTATTTATATCATCACATTTCCAGGGAGATGGAATGTTCGAGGGCACTATATGCACATTACATATAGTGCTCAACGTACCATCAGTTGTAGATGCTTTTAATGTACAATTACCCTCCTGCAATGCTGAAATTTTGTAAAGGTTTACTCCTGCAAGCGATACTGATAAAATATTTTCATCGGTGGAAACAACAGTCAGCGGAGTTGTCGAGGGGAGAACCGTCAATTGTATTAATTGATGATTGCCTTTGTTAATTTTTATTGAAGAGTTTTCAAACTTCAGCTTCGAAGCAATTCCTTTCTTACCTTTTATTTTTACAACCACAACACCATGAGATTCCACTTCAGTCTTAAAAATATCAGTGATAGCGGGAAGGTCTTTTCTGTTCCATAGATCACGCACACTGCTTGCAATTCCTTTTTGAAATCCTATCTCTTCAAGTGTAACAGACATTCGGGCTTTAGATTTTGTAATATTAAACAGAGCAACAGCTATCGAACCGTCATGGAGCTGCTTTTGCCAAACCTGTAATCCAGCGTTGTTTCTGATTCTCGTTCCCTGGATACCAAGCGGGTCTTGATCAATCGCAATAATCTCCGGTGCAGTAAGAATATCTCTTATTGTATCATTCATTGTACTTATGTTATTTCCAGCTATCAGAGGAGCCGCCAGCATGCACCACATTGCAAAATGTGAACGGCATTCTATTGGACTCAACGCTTTATTGCCCACTTCAAGCATGTCGGGATCGTTCCAGTGACCTGGACCGGCATATGGCGCTAAGTTTATATTTTTTTCAAGGATTGGAACAAATCCCATGCCTCCCCAATTTCTTACACAATCAAAACAATCCTGTATATCATTGGTAGTGCGCCACATCGCTCCTATCCCTTTGCCCCATTCCCATGGACTTGTAGTGCCCCATTCACATAAACTTAACAACATAGGTCTCCCTGTTGCTCTTATTGCATCGCTCATTATTTTGTATTGGGTTCGTGTATCTAATCCATCTGTAAAGCACCAATCTTCCTTGATGAAATCCACACCCCATTCAGCATACGTTTGTGCATCGATGGATTCATAGCCAAAACTTCCAGGACGTCCGCCGCAGGTTTTCGTACCGCAACAGGTATAAATACCGAATTTCAATCCCTTGGAGTGGACATAATCAGCCAGATATTTAATTCCCTCTGGAAAACGGATAGAGTCGGCAATGATTTTTCCGGTCTTTTCTCGTCCAATCTGCCAGCCGTCATCAATGACAATGTACTGATAACCGGCAGCAGCGAGACCTTTACTCACCATTGAATCAGCTACTGCTTTTACAATCTCTGAATTGATATCCAGACCAAATGCATTCCAGGAGTTCCAGCCCATTGGAGGAGTTTGGGCTAATTCCGGATATTGAGCATAAACAGTTATTTGAACTGTAAGTAGGAGAATCAAAGAAAATGTTTTCATTATGCACTCTCAAATTGAGTTACATTCAAAATATGTGTAAATAGTGTAAGTTAATAGAAAATAAAGAAGCGCATCCGTACCTTAGGGTGTCATTATTCACAGT
>JAFGLB010000148.1 GCA_016928255.1 Bacteroidota bacterium | reverse complement strand
TGCTTTTTCATCCCGTACGCGGGAGCGCCGATCTCATATTGTAGGAGTACCCCGCCTTAATATTTTCCTAATATAGAATTCGTTAGGTCGCAGTCTAAGTTTAAACCAATAATCTGCAGGTTCTTTATTCTATAGAAATCTTTAAAACGGTAATTTATAATTTGTAAAGAAAGGACTTATCGTGAAAAAATTCTCGCCAGAGATGCAGGCATTAATGACAACCATAGTATATCTTGAATGCCGGGTGGAAGCTATCTTAGAACTTTTGGGAGATAAAGGTATTACACTTGAAGATGCAGATATTAACAGTACAACACATAAGATTCATGCAGTTCAAGGCGATGTATTTCGTCATAAAATTGCCTGTAGAATAAGAAATCCTAACTTTGACATCGGTTAATACTACAAGAATAAATGCACAGTATCCCAAATATTAGCTGGAAGCAAAAAGAAGCTGAAAGTCTGATACCACAAAAATTTTCTGTAATATGAACCATCAATATTCCGGCGATAAACGAATCCTCCAAGCCATCGCTTGGATTGTAATGCTTACCGTATCTGACCTGCCTGATATTATTTTTGTTCGGCTGGGCGATGCCATTCCTGTGTGGATAATCTGGGCAAAAATCATTTTTCTAACCGCGTTTCTTATATCGACAATCGCATCATTCCGCCTCCGCCCTCTCCGGCATTATGCTATGGTACTGCTGACACTTTTTGCTGCGCTTAAATTAATATCATATATTCAAAGCTCTGAGTGGTTCCAGATCAATTATAATTATTCAGGTGTTCCCTTCTTCACCGGTTATGCCGCGGTGATGACTCTCGATGTTTTCGTCGCGTTGGCTGTGATAGCTGTCTTATTGGTAATAAAACGCGACCGCAAATCGTTTTTCTTTGTTAAGGGAAAAATGGATGCACCAATCGGACCTGTGCGATGGCTGGGTATAAAAGACGGCGAATCATGGAAAACCTTCGGCTGGATTTTTAACAATCATAGCTGCTCTTGCTGTTTTTATTCCGACGATACTCAGCATTGCACCTTCAAGCGAGGTCATACTGCACGCTCTTCCGCTCCTGCCGGCTGCCGTACTCATTGCAGCGGTGAATGCCTTCACAGAAGAAGCCTACTTCCGGGCCAGTATTCTATCCACTTTGCATGATGTAATCGGCAAGACTCATACCTTATTAATTACGATTGTTTTATTCGGATTATCGCACTGGTTGTACGGCTCCCCGCCCGGCATACTTGGCTTCTTAATGACCGGTTTTCTTGCATATTTGTTAGGTAAAAGTATGCTGGAGACCAAAGGCATATTATGGCCGTGGATCATACATTTTGTGCCGGATGTAGTAGTTTTTATCTCATACGCGCTTCTTTTTGTTCAATCATAAAAGAAAAAAAATCTTCACTCAAATCCTTGCCGTCCCGAACGACCGCCCCGGTTATAAAGGAACGTAAATTACGGTCTTTTTGTTCTATTTATCAAAGTATTAAATTTAAGGCATTATTCTTCTGCCTGGATACTGTCTCGAGCTATTTATAAAACTACTAAATCAATTATTTCTTAGCTATATTTTCGAAAAGTAAATCGATATTCCTTGTCCAAAGGAGGAAAATAATGGCATCCAGAAGTCCCAGAATAAAACAGCCAGTTAAAAACTGTAAAAGAGTAATTATTGTAGGTGCCGGTCCGGGAGGCCTTGCCGCAGGAATGCTTCTTGCCTCAAAAGGATATTCAGTCGATATATATGAAAAGGAAAAACAAGCAGGCGGACGCAATTCTTTTTATAAGCTCGGGAGTTATGTTTTCGACATAGGACCAACATTCTTCATGATGAAAGATGTGCTGCAATTAATTTTTGCCAAGTGCGGAAAGAAGCTCGAGGATTATGCCGATATCGTCAGGCTCGATCCGATGTACCGCCTGAAATTTGCCGACGGAAGAGAGCTTTATCCTTCTCCCGACAAGAGTAAAATGAAACAAACAATGGAAAAGTTCTCTAAGGGAAGCTTTAACGGTTACTTAAAATATCTTGAGAAAGAAAAGATTAAATACGACAAGCTCATTCCCTGCCTCGCAATTCCTTACGGAAAGGTCAGCGATTTCTTTTCCAAACAACTGATTACGGCAATTCCCTACCTCGATGCACATACGAGTTTATATGGAGTTTTATCCAGGTACTTCGATGATCCCGAAACTAGAATCGCTTTTACTTTTCAGGCAAAATATATAGGCATGTCGCCATGGACGGCTCCCGGCACCTTCAGCATTATTTCATACATCGAACATGGTGGCGGAATTTATCATGTCAAAGGAGGATTGAACAAGCTTTCACAAGCAATGGTTGAAGCATTCGAGGAATCCGGCGGAAGAATACATCTTAATTCACCCGTTAAAAAAATATTAGTCGAAAACGGTTCCGCAACCGGCGTGGTTCTTGAAAAAGGAAAAACGGAAAAATCGGATTATGTAGTTATCAATGCGGACTTTGCACATGCAATGACACAGCTCGTAAATCCGGATGACAGAAAGAAATGGACAGACGATACTCTAGCTTCAAAAGATTACTCATGCTCCACTTTTATGCTCTATCTCGGTGTAAAAAAAGAATATAAAAATATCCCTCACCACAGCATAATTTTCGCAAAAGATTATAAACAGAATGTTGATGAAATTACCAAAGACATGGTATTATCCGAGGATTTTTCATTCTATGTTCAAAATGCAAGCGTAACAGATAAGACATTAGCACCCAGAGGTAAAAGCACGATTTATGTGCTTGTACCGATACCGAACAACAAAAGCAAAATAAACTGGGACAGGGAGAAAAAGAATTTCAGAGACAGAGTAATCGAAGCGCTTGAAACAAGAGGCGGATTTAAAGGATTAAAGGATAATATTGAAAAAGAAAAAATTGTTACTCCGAAAGACTGGGACGATAATCACTCGGTTTTTCTCGGAGCCACTTTCAATCTCGCACATAACGTAGGCCAGATGCTGTATTTCAGGCCGCATAACGAATTTGAAGAATTCAAAAACTGCTATCTGGTGGGCGGCGGTACACACCCGGGAAGCGGACTGCCTACAATATACGAATCCGGCAGAATTTCCGCCGAACTGATAATGAAAAAGGACGGTTTAATTTTCTAATGAAAAAGAATTTTATTTCAGTTCTTTTGTTTTTTGTTGCACTGATTCCCGGAAGGCTCCTTGCAAACGACAGCGTTACTGTTCATCTGAGTGTGGAAGGTTTTAAGAACAAAGACGGAATTTGCAGAGTACTTGTTTTTAATTCAGAGAAAGGATTCCCTGAGTCCCATGAAAACGCTATACTTATACTGAATGAATATATCACAGGAGAAAAAGTAAATCTGAATTTTAATATCTTGCCCGGCGTCTATGCAATCTCTGTCCTTCATGACGAGGATTCTGACGGTAAAATAGATAAAACCTGGTACGGAAAACCGAAAGAAGGTTTTGGCGCATCAAATAATCCGGATTTTATATTCGGCCCCCCTGATTTTGAAGAGTCGGCGGTAAAAATTGATACTGACAATAAATCATTAATTATCAATTTAGAGTACTTTTAAAAAGGCTTCTATGAATATTTTTTCATTTCTAAAATTGATTCGGATGATTTATGGAAACAAGAAGCCGGATGCTGAAAGAATTCAGCAGATGGGACTTCTTGCAGTAAAAATAGGACAGGTTCATGCACTGAGAATAGATTTTTTAAGCGAGGAAACCTGCGTTGAACTCAGCAAACTATACCGCGCCAATGTCCCCATTAAACTGGAAGATACTCTTAAAAGAATCGATAGGACAAAATTTTCATGGATAGACGAAAAACCTTTAGCCAGCGCATCGGTGGGACAGGTTTACAAGGCGCGCCTTGCATCCGGTGAGGAAGTAGTCGTTAAAATCATCAAATCCGATTTTAAAAAGAAATTTGAAAAAGATGTTGTCTCGGTTAAGAGGTTTTTTAGATTTATTATCTTCTTCTACCCGAAACTGGCAAGAGTATTCGATCCGATTGGCATTCTTGAGCATATCGAAGAATATACCTTAAGGGAACTTAACCTTTTAAACGAAATAGAAGGCCATGAAATTCTTAAGGAAATATATGACAGGAATAAAGACAGCTATGATCTATCTGCGCTCAAGTTTCCAAAAATATACAAAGAACTTTCGTCTGAAAATATAATGATATCGGAATATATTCCCGGGCATACATTCGATGAAATACTGGATAAGGGCATGGAATATTCAAAGCTCCTGCTTCTTTTCAAGATACACGGTTTTTTTCTGTTCAATATCGGAACATTTCATGGAGATATACATCCGGGCAACCTTATGCTCGCAGCCAATAATATTTACTTCATCGACACCGGAGCCATCGGGCATGTCAGTAAAAGATTAAGCTCCGGACTTCTGAATTTCTTCGAAGCACTTTCCGATTACGATTACGATCTCTGCTCAAAGCGTCTGAATGAAATGGCTGAAAAAGGAATTACGGGAGAAAAATATGAAAAATTCAGATTGAAGTTCAACACATTGTATGCAGACTTCAAGGGAAAGAGTGTGAAAGAGGTATCCCTTACAAAAAAAATGATGGAAACGATAAAGTTAGGTGTAAATTCCGGTATGGGATTCGAGAAAGGTATGTTCTCTATAATTAAGAGTCTTATGTTTCTTGACGGAATGGTTCTCAGATGCAATCCCGATGCGTTGCTTTTTAAAGACATGAAACAATTTATATATGAATTCAGAAAATGAGAAACAAACGGCAGAATACAGCTTTTTATAACACAAACATATTTCAGGAGAATCGATTATGAACAAAATGTAACTATTCAGTAAATTTTTGTTGCAGTGGAACTCCTCTGGAGTTCACATAATCTTGATTATTTTTAAACTACAAATGTGCAATCCCTGCCTGCGGCAGGCAGGCCTACGGGATTGGAATGTTGAAGATTAATTCTGCAACGACTCCGTAGGAGTCGTATGTTTGTAACTATAACTAATATATAAACACAGAACTCCGTCAGGAGTTCAACAATTGGATAATTATATGAGTAATTACATTAAAATATTAATCATACTTCTGGTATTCATTTTCAGCGGCTGCGACGAGTCGGATTCTCCAACCAGCACTGATCAATTCACAAATAAATTGACATTGGGAACCGGAATGGACGGTTTCACAATAACAGGTGAAACGACCAATTTCAATTTAACCGGCGGCTCTGTAACAATATTTTGGCGTCTTGAATCATCTGCTGATATGGCGGGCTCAAATGTAAATATTGTAATACACGACTTAAGTTCAAGCAGTACGGCCAATGACATCTCTTTTACATTTACAAATCCCCAGAGCTACGGGCATATCATGCTTTCAAGTTTTGCACTGACAAACTCCGGAAGTTACAAAGCCACCGGCATACTCGTGAACGGCAATTTAACTGTAGCTTCGAAAGACTTTTTTGTTCATTAGAAATACGGACTTTACAGTCCGGTTCGGATGGCTTGCTCTGCCTGAAGCATTTTATGCACAGCCGGTATCAGGCAAGTACTTTTATTAGCAAAACAAACAAAGGTTTAGTACATTTCAGTATGGTTCATATCTGAATTCCAGGCAAAGGGAGTGTGTCATATGGGATTAATCCTTCCTCTTCGTATTAAAACAAGAGAAGAGAATAATTCAGCTTAACCTTAAGGTGCAAGTAGAGATGGAAAAAGTTAATACCGAAACAATACTCATCGTCGAAGACAGTCCCACACAACTGCTTATACTTAAAAATCTGCTTGAGAAAAACGGATTTAAAGTTGAGAAATCAACAGACGGCGAGAATGCATTATTATTGGCACAAAGCAAAAAACCCGATCTTATTATCAGCGATATTTTTATGCCGAAGATGACAGGCTACGAACTTTGTGAAGCGCTTAAAAAAGATGCAGTTCTTAAGTCTGTTCCTGTTATTCTTCTTACTACAATGTCTGCTTCAGAAAGTATTGTAAAAGCGATTAATACGGGAGCCGATTATTTTGTTCCTAAACCCTATGATGAGAATTATTTAATCTCAAAAATTCGCTCCATTCTTTCGACAAAAGCCTTAACTCAAGATGACGATAATAAAGAAACAATGGAAATCGTGGTAGACGGAGTACAGCACACGATTTATGCAAGTCAGCATCAGATACTGAATCTGCTTTTATCAACTTATGATGCGGTATTGCAGAAAAACAACGATCTTGACAAGGCGCAGAAAGAACTGCGAAGAATGCAGGACAAGCTGATTGAGAGCCAGCGCCTGGCAGCGATTGCAGAGGTCGTCAGCACTATTTGCCATGAAATCAACAATCCGCTTACAGCTGTTATGGTCCCGCTTCAGTCAAGACTACGGCGTGAATTACCCGATAATTACAGAAAGGATTTTGAAGGCTGGCTGGAGATGTTGAAAAGGATTTCAGAAGCTGTAAAAAAACTGACCGAATTAAAAGCGTCTGAGACGACCTCAGCCGGTGGAAATTTTAAAATGATTGATCTTTCGCTAGAAAAGAATACATCATCCGCCGAAGGAAAATCAGGCGATAAATAGTATTCGACTTTTTTTTAAGCACTCCCTTGGGAATTCCCGCTGAAGGATTTGTGACCTTGTCATACTGCCGAATTATCCAATAAGTAAGTGACAGTATCGCCTGCCCCGTTGCCTAGCTAATGGGGGCTTAACACGCGTAGAGTCTGACGCCTCGCCAGACATTTATTTTCTTCACCGTATGATGAATCATACGGCTATTCATCGCAAAACCCTTTGGGTTTTGTTTTTTTTACAGCCGTTGAATTTATTCAACGGCAATAGGAATATTCGTGTTTACCACAAGGTAAACTTTTCGACTAATAGTTTTAATTGCCCGGCTGTGTACCGCCTGCCCCGATGCCTCGCTAACGGGGGACTCCAGGGGGTTGCTTCTAAATCTGCTTTTTGCTTTTTCCTTTACAACCCCTTTTGTATTTTCCCCTTATAAATGGGAAAAGGGGCACTTAAACTTTTATAAATTAGAATTACTTGATTTGTGACACCGGCTTTCTCAAGACAATCCCATAAGTAAGGAATTTTGTCATTCCCGCATGTTTTTAGCGGGAATCTTACTAAAACTAATTTTTAGCATCTCTGTCTTTTTGATTTGTGACCCCGCCATGCTGCGACTGATTATTCTCAATAATCAGTCGAGCGCGACTCGTTTACCCACCGTTTTTTGGGTAGGCCTGTCCGCCATCTTTTTGGCGGAAACGCGCGACTCTCTATCCCGCCTGGCGGCGGGATCCTCAAAATCACATACACTCGCATAAAGCGCTCGTGTGTGATTTTGGGATTTGTGACCCCTGATTTCTCATGATAATCTCATAAGTAAGTAGTTGTGTCATTCCCGCATGTTTTT
>JAFGLB010000147.1 GCA_016928255.1 Bacteroidota bacterium | reverse complement strand
TCCACTTTTTCCAGAGAACAAAGCTCGTTAAAAATATCGTCTATTTCATTTCCGCCGCTTGTGGCCCGATAATATGATCCTCCCGTAACAGCGGCTATCTGCTGAAGTATTGTTTCATCCAGCTTTGATAAGACGATACTGCCCGACCTGTCGCGCTTATAATCTATGCGGTCTCCGTTCTGGTTGTAAATAGGAATAGGTCCCCCTTCCGTAGTTCCCATGCCGACAGTATATACTCTTACATCATTTTTTTTCGCTTCTTCCACAGCGCCGATTACATCGCCTTCCGTATTCTCGCCGTCGGTAACTATTACAATTGCCTTCTTCGTTGGCATATCTTTTGAAAATGATTTTAGCGCAACTTCGACGGCGCTTCCTATCATTGTACCAGGGATAGGCACTGCATCCACATCTATTGCCGAAAGGAATAAATCAGCCGCAGCATAATCGGCGGTCAGCGGGAACTGCACAAATGCGTCCCCTGCAAAAACAATCATGCCGACACGATCGCCGGAAAGTTTTTTTAACAATTCGGAAACATCCCTTTTCGCTTTTTCCAGCCGGCTTGGCCGGATGTCTTCAGATTTCATGCTCAAGGAAACATCGAGCACAACGAATAAATCTATGCCTTCGCGCTTTACTTCTTCCAAACGTGTTCCTACCAGCGGATTTGCCGTTGTAAGGATCAAACATGCAAGCGCGAGAAGAACAAGCGCCTGCTTAACAATACGCATTGCAAGACTCGCGTCGGGAGCAAGCTGTGAAATCAGATTCTCTCCGATAAACTTACGAAGCTGTTCCGCGCGTTTAACGTTCAGGAAAAAGAATACCGCTGCAATCGCCGGAATCAGAATCAGCAACCATAAATATTCAGGATGTTCAAACTTCAGCATAACTACGGATTCTTTCGTAATAAAGTATTTGATAAAATCATTTCCAGCAGAAATGCAGCCAGGCCCGCAAACAGCCACCCGCCGAATAATTCCGAGTACCTCTTGTAAGCGAATACTTCAATCTTTGTTCTTTCAAGCTGGTCAATTTCTTTATAAATCGCTTTCAGCTTCTGGTTATCTGTTGCGCGAAAATACTTGCCGCCCGTCATTTCCGCCACTTGCGTCAGGACTTTCTCATCAAGATCCACCGGAATCATTTGCCGCCGAATTCCGAACATTGTCTGCACGGGATACGGCGCTTCGCCGCGCGCTCCTACGCCTACCGTATAAATCCGAATATTATAAGTAGTCGCAATCCGGGCTGCAGTAATCGGATCGATCTCGCCCCGATTGTTCACACCGTCAGTCAGAAGAATCATTACCTTGCTTTTTGCCTTGCTGTCTTTCAAGCGATTCACTCCGTTTGCAATTGCCAGTCCGATTGCCGTACCATCCGCAATCATTCCGTTTTTTACTTCACGCAAAAGGCTTTTTAAAACTGGATAATCCGTAGTAAGCGGGCACTGCGTGAAACTCTCGGCGGAGAACACAACAAGTCCGATTCTGTCGTTCGAACGTCCGTCTATGAATTCCGACGCAACCTGTTTTGCCGCTTCAATCCTGTTGGGGATAAAATCCTCGGCCAGCATGCTTCCCGAGAGATCAAGTTCCAGCACGATATCGATTCCTTCTGTTGAGATATTCTGTTTATCCGATATCGACTGCGGCCGCGCCAGTGCAATTATGAACAGCGCAATTGCCAAAATACGAAGTCCGGCTGGAAAATATCTCATACGTTCACGCAGGGTTCCGGGAATTTTTCCGAAGACCTGAAGTGATGAGAACTGCAATACTACGTCCATCTTTGCGCGCCGTCGCCACAGATAGTAGCCTATTGCGGGCAATAACAAAAGTAACCACAGGAATAAAGGATTTGCAAATTTATCATCGAACATCTGCAGTCTCCTTTACTTCCGATCCGGTTTCAGCGGCAGCTTTAGGCACCATCGATCGTACGATTTCATAAGCATATTTCATCTCTTTTTCGTTTTCTTCCGGAGACGGCTGATACTTCGCAAATTTCACCAGATCGGCAGTCAGGAAAAAAGAATCCATTTCTTTCCAGACCAGCAACGCCTCGGGTATACGCTTCATTTGAACAAGTATCTCGTCCGTGGTCATTTCCAGCGCAATAATTTCCCATCGGCGTTCAAAGAAACGTCTTATGATTTCGGTGGTCTCAGAGTAATATTCTTTCACCATCCCCTGCTGCCATAATTTCTTCTCTTCAAGAACACGCAGAGCCGTCAATGCTTCGCGGTGCGGAGGAATAACCGCTTTTACACTGGATAAAATATCCTGCTTCTTTTTCATTTTCCGGCGATAATAGTAATATCCTGATGCGATTCCTGCCAGGACAATCAATGCGATCAGATAAGGCAGAAAATCTTCAAACAACCACGGTGCACTCATAGGTGGCTTTATGTCTTTAATATTACCCTTCGGATCGACATTTACGCCCGTTACCGTGAGTAAAAGCGAATTTGTATAGGCTTTACGTGTAATCGTATCGCCTTTTACCTGATAAATAAATTCGACGGGAGGCAGGAAAATTTTCCCCGAATCGATCGATGTCAGGCGGATCAGCCATTCCAGATTCGCTTCCCGGCGCTGTATACCGATGACTTCAAAAAATCCGATACTGTCTTTTATTACGGGAGCTATTGAATCAACAGCCGCATCCGATTTTCCGGAAACAAGCACATCTATCCAGCTCCCGATCGGATAAGTGTCTGTCTCCGTTTTCGCTGTTAATCTTACTTCCTGAGAATATCCGACTGCAAAACAGAATAGAAGCAATAATGATATTTTTTTCAATATTACCATCTTCTCTCTCTAAGCCGGAAAAAATCAATCAGCGGTTTTAAGTAAGGCTGATCAAGACGTACTTTTATATCGTCAAGCCTTGATTTAATAAATAAAGATTGTCTTGCTTCGTGCATTTTCTGGTTAGTATGGCGGTAGATGGATCTGACCCGGGCATCGGTTGTATCGACTAATCTGACGGCACCGGTTTCGGCATCGCGCAGATTAACCAGTCCGATATTCGGCAGTTCATTTTCACGCGGATCCTGCAAAACCACGCCTATCAGATCATGTTTGCGTCCCGCTATCCTGAGTGCAGCTTCATAGTCCCTGTCCATAAAATCGGAAATCACAAAAACAATACCCCGTTTTTTCTGCACGTGATTAAGATATTCCAATGCAGTTCTTATACTGGTCGACGAACGTGTGGGTTCAAACGAAAGAAGTTCACGCACAATTCGGAGCACATGCCCGCGGCCTTTACGGGGTGGAACAAATTTCTCTATCCGATCGGTAAACAGAATTAATCCGACCTTGTCGTTATTTTTCATTGCCGAAAAAGCGAGTATAGCGCTTAACTCCAGCGCGATATCCCGTTTTAATGCAGACTGCGAGCCGAAGAACTGAGAACCGCTCATATCGACCACCAGCATAACGGTCAATTCACGCTCTTCCTCGAAAATTTTCACAAAAGGATGATTGAGGCGGGCTGTTACATTCCAGTCGATCATTCTCATATCATCGCCGTATTGATATTCGCGCACCTCTGAAAATTCCATACCGCGGCCTTTAAACACGGAATGGTACTCGCCGGAAAAGACCTGGTTAACGAGTCCTCTCGTGCGTATCTCCAGCTGCCTGACTTTTTTTAGAAGTTCTCTTGTTTCCATTTATAATAGACTGTCAATAATCAGCATTGCGCCTTTTAAAAAAAATATCCCGCATTTATTCGCAGAATCTTTTACGGTACTTCGACATGATTCAGAATTTCAGCTACAATATGCTCCGGAGTAATTTCTTCCGCTTCTGCTTCGTATGTAACTGCGATGCGGTGGCGCATAACATCGGGACAAATTGCACGCACATCTTCCGGTATAACATAACCGCGCCTCTTGATAAATGCATGCGCTTTTGCAGCAAGCGCAAGATTTATTGATGCGCGGGGCGAGGCACCATAGCTGATCAGCGGCGCAAGTTTATCCAGTTTGAAATTCCTCGGTTCGCGCGTTGCAAATACAATATCCAGTATATAACGCTCGATCTTTTCATCCATATATACCTGCCTGACAACTTCGCGTGCGGATAATATTTCTTTAGTTGATACGGCCGCTTTCACATTTTTATCGTTTCCCAGAACATTCTGCCGCATGATAAGCAGTTCTTCTTCCCGCATCGGGTAACCGATTTTTACCTTCAGCATAAACCTGTCGACCTGCGCTTCGGGAAGCGGGTACGTACCTTCCTGCTCAATCGGATTTTGCGTCGCAAGCACCAAAAACGGCTCTTCGAGTTTAAATGTCTCTTCGCCTATTGTCACCTGGCGTTCCTGCATAGCCTCGAGCAGTGCGCTCTGTACTTTTGCAGGAGCCCTGTTAATTTCGTCTGCAAGAATGAAGTTGGAAAACAGGGGGCC
>JAFGLB010000146.1 GCA_016928255.1 Bacteroidota bacterium | reverse complement strand
TGCAGATTCATAAAAATATTGCTCTCAGTACTCTTCGTACTCTTCAAACATCTCTTCTAAACCGAGCAATTTTTTCAGGTTTTCATTTTTATCCGTGTTTCCTGTAGTTTCATTCTTGATCCCGACTATCAGTCCGCTGAATGTCGGATCGGGGAACGTTAATGATTCGTAAGTTTGGCTGACAAAATCAAATTGAATTTCGCCCGTATCCGTCGAATCAAGCGTATAAGCAGGGAACCACGCTGTTTTTGGATTTTGTGGAGGATTATTATAAAGCTGGGATATATTGAGCGTAATAGTATAATCGTTGCCTTCTGAATCCGCACCTTCAAGAGAAAGGCTTTGTGTGGATGTCAGGAAATTTAAAGCCTTGTCAAGATAGACTATCGTCGTATCTA
This sequence comes from Bacteroidota bacterium, assembly GCA_016928255.1. Classification (GTDB taxonomy): domain Bacteria; phylum Bacteroidota; class Ignavibacteria; order UBA10030; family UBA10030; genus Fen-1298. The sequence goes on along the minus strand of JAFGLB010000146.1, from coordinate 4,691 downwards.
TATCTTCCATAGGAACCGTCCTGTCGCCCGATGTTCCAATCTTTATAACATCATCAGCCTGGTTGTCTGTTTCGGCCTTCAGGAAATTAATTGCACTTTTAAATTTCCCGATCATGCCTTTTACATCAGCCAGAACGCTCATGCTTCTTGCCTGTCCGTCCGAAGCGAGATAGAAAAATGAAGTATTGTTGGGTTGAAGCGCCTGTATTAATGATTCTGTCGAATAGTCCGTAAGATCAAAGCGGTAGACAAGGAATTGTTCAACAACGGCTTTTATTCCCATCAATACACCGTCCATTATATATATTTCCGTGTTGTCCAGCATAAGAGAATCCAGATTAGGATCGCCCTGCATCTTGCCGGAAATCGTAAACTCAAAATCCGGATTGGATTCTACAACGGCAAAACGAGCTAATGCATATTCAATATGCGGCAGAATATTATCGCGCATAAGTGTCTGCATTTCACCGATGAGCGGAGGATCAGCAGCCGCTGCTTTAATAATCGTTGTAACGTTTTTGGCCAGGGCCTGAGTAGGAACAGACATATCTTTAGTGCCGGTCGGTATTCCGAATCTGAAAAAAGAAGTCCTGGAATTTTTGCCCAGTGCAACCGAATCCCACCGTTTCACCATCGAATTGACTGCCGGATCCGCATAAATCATCAATATCTCCGTAAGTCCGGCTCCAAAATTAGCTCCCGGGTCGTTTGGCAATTTGGAAACGGCATCTTTATAATACTGATTTGCCTGAATAAAATTAACCTGATCCAGATCTGAAGGATCCTGGATATCAATTGTTGTCATCGTAAACATTTGATTTTCCAGCTCCGTATATGCCACAGTAACATCTCCCGAGCCTGTTTCACCCGGACCCGTGCTCTCATCGCTGCAGCCCCATAAAAGTGTCAGTACTGCAAAGACAGTAATGAGCAGTAAGACTTTTGATTGTTTCATAGAACCTCCTTGTTTAATGTTTAATGCTAATTGTTAATTCCTTCACTAATAAACCGCCGTACCGAAATCATGCTTCCGAGTAATCCGAGCAGGCAGCCGGTTCCGATTATAATTCCGTAATAATAAGTTTCGACGTTTGCGAACTGCGACAAAGAAACCGTAAGCCATTTTTCCAGGTAAGTAAAGACCACGAAAATAACCGCAGCAGCGATTAACCCTCCTATCAATCCCTGCAAAAATCCTTCCAGCAAAAAGGGAAGGCGGATAAATCCACGTGTAGCTCCGATGAGTTTCATAGTTTGGATTATTTTTCTTTTTGCATAAATAGCAAGGCGGATAGTATTTGCAACCAGAATAATAGACGATATTGTTATAAACACACCAATACCCAACGTAATCCAGAGAAAAATCATAGCGCGCTCGTCAAGCATTTCCAGCAGTTGCTTTCTGTAAATAACATCATTTACGCCTTTAATGGATTTAACCTGTTCAACGATTTTTTCAGCATGTCTGGCATTTCTGTAACCTTCACCGAGAAATATTTTTAGAGATGCAGGCAGGGGATTAAAATTCAATACTTTATAAATATCCTCCCCGAACTCCTGCTGGAAAATCTTTGCCGCTTCTTCTTTGGAAACATAATGCACCTCGCGCACGCCTTCCAGCATCTCAACCATCCCTTTTATTTCGGTAACATTATCTGCAGAAAGCTGTTCGTCCAGAAAAGCTTCCATTTCAACTTTTTCCCTGAGCGAATTAACCACGCTGTTGGCATTGATAAATAGGATGGCAAAAGAACTCAACAAAAGCAGAGAGACACAAATTGTAAATATCGCCGCAAACATCGAAAGCTTCGCTCTTTTGAATCCAGAAAATCCTTCTTTGATTATATATCTAAACTGCATATTTACCTTTTTTAAGATTTAAAAACTGTTATTTCCAAATGGAGTATAACTGCCAAGCACTCTTACAAATGTGCACATTTCTTTTAAGTGATTCAATGCCTGTTTCAAAGGATCGCTGTTAGGCGTCCCTTCGACATCAAGATAAAAAAGGTATTCCCATGGTTTTCCAACCAGCGGCCGCGATTCAATTTTAAGCAAATTAATATCTCTTAGTGCAAAAACAGCTAGAGATTTGAAAAGCGAGCCTGGTATGTTCTTTGCTGCAAACACGATAGAGGTTTTTTGAATTCCTTTCGGCTGAACCGGTTTATGCGAGAGTGCAATAAATCTTGTATAATTACGGTGATTGCTTTCAACATTCTGTTTCAAAATCTTCAGAGCGTAGGCTTTTGCAGCCTGACTGCTCGCAATAGCGGCGGCATCGTGCTGCCGGCGTTCACGGATCATTCTTGCTGCTGCCGCCGTGTCATGCACTGCCTCGATCTTTACATTTTTCAGCGTGCCCAGAAAATTTTCACACTGACCCAGTGCCTGAAGCTGGGAATAAATGGTGCGAATTCCACCTAGTCTTGCACCCGGAAGCGCCATCAGGTGCAGCTCTATCCGCAGTTTTATTTCGCCTACGATATAAAGCTTATGCTTCATCAAAAGGTCATACGTCTGGTGTATGCTCCCAAAAAGCGAATTCTCAATAGGAACGATACAGCGGCCGCCTTTTCTCTTTTCAGCATCCGCAAATACATCCGAGAAAACAGGCAAAGGTTTTAATTTTGCATGCGCACCAAAAAACTGCCGGGCTGCCTGTTCGCTGAACGATCCTTTTTCACCCTGATATGCGATCATATTTTTTTCTTTCTAGTGGTTTGAATCATCGTGCCACCGGATTATCATCCATGGATAATCCGGTCCTTCGCGTATTAGCTGAAGACTTGCATAACCGTCAACGCGGATAATATCATCTGCCCTGAAAGTCACTGTCAGATTAAATCCCCTGCTGATATATGCCGAAGTACTATCCTTATTAATAGACTGGTCGACAATATTATTCCATATAAGGTCGAGCCGTTGAACGGTTTTGAAAAGTCCGTCCGCAGTGCGCATTTCCACATCTCTTCCCCATGTAATCTCAGCTCCTCCTTGATCATAATCGGGATAAAGAAATGTAAAATTTCCGTCAAACAACTGCCCGTATATCGAAGTATCGCGAAAAGTATATGCATATTTAAGATTTTGAAAAACGCCGTCGGGATCTTTCTGATCGCTTAGAAGCGATGATGATTCTCCCGAAGAATCATCCAGCTCCGGTGCAAACGGATTGCACGATACAAGTAAAAGAAGGAGCAATATGCTTATCGCTAAATATCTCATTTGATAAGATAAATGTTAATTTATCTCTAAAATAATCTAAAAAAAATCCGATCACAGTATTACTGAAGGAAATTAGCCTTGCTCCTGTTAATTCACATACGAACCTTTAAGGTCGCTCCAGGTCGAATCCGAAGAATTCAATTCATAATCCGACCACCTGCGGATATACCAGCTTCCTTTAAGAGGGTCACGCCGCAGGTTGAACTGTGCCTGTCCTCTATAGACTTTTGCCTGGCTTCCTGCCGCTGAACTCGGGATACTAATCATATAAGTTTTCACGATTTCACATGAATCTGCATAATTAGTGGAGGCTACTGTTGAAAACTCCAGTGTAATCTGTGTAAATTTCGGAACTCCCCCGGCCACGTTGGTAAAATATCCCTGTTCCTTTGATTTATTCCAATCGGACAGCTCCACATACCGCTGGAGCGCTTTCCCACTTGCTCTGAAAAAAAAGGAAGAATCATCAATCGTCTGGGCATAATTGAAAGCATTGCCCTCCTGGAACGCATAAATCATATTCTGAAAAACCAGCGATGCATCGGTCGCCGGCACATTTTGCGAACTTGTCTGGCTCGGTTCCTGCGGCGTTCTTGTTTTAAACAGGTCGCAGGAATAAAACATAATGGATAACACGATTGTCATTATAATAGACCTGCATGGCATTATCATACCTATACTGCAATACGGCCTTCTAAAGCCCTGGTAAGTGTCGCCTCGTCTGCGAATTCAAGATCTGAACCCACCGGTAGCCCGCGTGCTATACGCGTGACCTTCATCCCGAGCGGTTTCAACAGCTTTGAAAGATAAAGAGTGGTTGCTTCACCTTCCACATTCGGATTCAACGCCAGAATTACTTCATCAATTGTTGTATTAGAAAAACGCTGGAGTAATTCTTTTATTTTTAGGTCGTCCGGTCCTATACCATCGAGAGGCGAAAGTGCACCGCCAAGCACATGATACAGGCCTTTAAATTCATGCGTCTTTTCAATGGCAATAACATCATGCGGTTCCTCCACGACACAGATTGAAGCCCGTTCCCGTTTTGTATTGGAACAAATCGAGCAGGGATCGGTTTCTGTTATATTGGAACAGATAGAACAGTACCTGACCTTGTCTTTTACATTAACCAGAGCTTTTGCCAGTGTTTCAACCTCTTCACGCGGCATTTTCAATATATAAAGCGCCAGACGGTGTGCCGTTTTCCTTCCAATTCCGGGAAGTTGAGCAAACTGCTCCGCGAGTTGTTCAATAGATTCTGCTGTATAAAACATAATACCCTGCGTGGAAATTATAAACCTGGAAGTTTCATACCGGGAATATTCGGCATTAATCCCCCTGTAACTTTTTGCATTTCTTCCGCCGCCAATGCAGATGAACGTTCCAGAGCTTGATTTACTGCGGCAAGCACCAGATCTTCCAGCATTTCTTTTTCATCCTGATTGATAACTTCTTTCTCGATT
>JAFGLB010000145.1 GCA_016928255.1 Bacteroidota bacterium | reverse complement strand
GCCACCTCGTAATCAAAAATACGGCGCTCGAGCACATATCCGATACCGTCCAGTTTTGGAGTAACCTGATTTCCATTCGGCGCAACAAGACGAAAACGCTTTACTGTGGCAGCAATCCATTTCGGATCGGGCTGTATAAACTGGACTACACCTTCATGACTCGCCGCTTCTCCGCAGCGGACAGGATAACCTACATCGCGATCCTTTTCAAGCACCAGTACCGAAGCGCCGCTTGAAGCGGCAAAACGTGCCGCAGTTGAACCGGCCGGCCCCGCGCCGACTACTATGATATCATAATTTTCTTTAAGCATAGAAAAATTTCGTTCTTATAACTGCTTTTTTTTATTGATACGTCTCATTTAGAAAAATTGGTTGTGTTTTTTGCAGTCCCTCAACACCTTCCCGGCGGAATTGAATTACCTCCCAGGGACACGCCCATACGCATTTTCTGCAATTGGTGCATCTTTCCTCGATGATAGAAATACGTGATTCCATCAGCTCTATTGCATCTTCAGGACAAACACCGACACAACAGCCGCAGTAATCACATTTGCCAGGTGTTATATAAATCATAAGCGGAGCTTTTCTCAGCATATCGATCATTCCTTATTGTCTAGGTTCGGTTCGTAGTGAGCTGTTTCAGCATTTCGTTTAATTCCATCGCACGCTGCTGATACGGCTTGACTTCAAGGCCCTGAATTTTTGCTTTCTCAAGCATTTTCAGATTCTCTTCCCTCTCCTTTTGAATAGTCTTGCGGTGTACCGCGACAACCGCGTCTCTTGCAATTCTCATCGGCTCGGCTTCATCGATTTCTTTTTCCATTTCCTGCCAGCCATGGCTCAATTCATAATGGCTCAGCATCAAATCGCTGATTAAATTTTTGAACTCCAATTCCTGCGCCTCGTTGATTATGCCGGTTGCATCAATTTTTCCGCGTTCATCGTACAGGTCAAGAATAAATCCTGCAAGCTTTCGCAGACGTTCGCTGCTGATTTGTTCCAGCGAGATATTCGAGAGCAGATACCTGATCACTTCCGGATCGCCTTCAAGAATAAGCTTCAGTATATCATGCTCCTCGGGTGGAATCGGCTGTGTTTCGTTCAAACGGGCATCGACAGCGTTTGTTTTATCCTTGATTTCCGCCGGCTTTTTAGCGCCCGTGCTGCGCGTAACATGCCTTTCGCGGTTCAACACACGTTCAAGTTCGCGAAAAAGCAGACTCTCATACACTCCATATTTTTCTGCAACGTCTTTGATATAAAAATTCCGTTTCAATTCATCTCCCATCTTCGCAATCGACTGAACAAGTGAACGGACAGCTTGAGTTTTTCCCTCAGCAGTGGCAAACGCACCTGATATCTGAAATTTTTTTGCTTTATAATCGATAAATGACACTGCATTTTTTAGCCGCTCCCTGAATTCATTTCCGCCATGCTTCTGAATAAATGAATCAGGATCTTCTCCTTCGGGAAGCTCAATTATACGGATGTCAAGGTTATGTTCAAGTGCGAGATCAATTCCCCTTACTGTCGCGCTGGAACCGGCCGTGTCCGCATCGTAAACCAGGGTAAGATTTTGGGAATGACGGGCGATAAGTTTAAGCTGTGATTCTGTAAGTGCAGTACCGCTCGACGCGACAGCATTTTGAATCCCTGCCTGGTAAAGCGATATCAGATCTGCATAACCTTCAACCATCAGAGCGTTGTCTTCCTGGCGTATATACTCCTTCGAGTGGAACAATCCGTAAAGCACTCGGCTTTTATCGTACAGGGGGGATTCCGGCGAATTGATGTACTTGCCGGCGATTGCATCGTCTTCCCGCATTTTTCGTGCACCAAAACCAATAACACGCCCTGTGGCGGAAAAAATCGGGAACATAGCACGCCCGCGAAAATAATCATAAATCGAACCGTCGTCCCGCCGCCGGGCCAGTCCGACTTTAATAATATCTTCCGGCTTGAAGCCTTCCGCCTGTGCTTGAATTACAAATGCATCCCATGAATTCATCGAATAACCGAGTCCGAACGTCCTTATGGTTTCATCGCTGAATCCCCGCTTGTAAAAATATTGAAGGGCTTCTTTTCCTTCCTCCGATTCAGTCAGGTTGCAGAAAAAATGCATGCCTGCAAAGCGGCATATAGCATAGTAGTTTTCAAATTCTTTCTGTTCTTCGGTTGCAGGCAGGTTTTCTTCGGGAATGATTATGCCCGCCTTCGAAGCCAGGGACTTTACCGCCTCGACGAAAGATACTTTATCCATTTCCATCAAAAAAGTAAATATATTGCCGCCCTTGCCGCATCCAAAACAATGATACATCTGTTTCTCTGCGCTTACGGTAAATGACGGCGTTTTTTCCGTATGGAAGGGACAAAGCCCGAGGTAGTTCTTCCCGCGCTTTTTAAGTTGTACATATCCGGAAATGACTTCTACAATATCATTGGCATTTCGGACTTCATCTATCTTGTCTTCGGAAATACGCATTGTGAAATAAATTACCCAAATATAAGAGCACAAGCAAGATTTAACAATTCATATAACATAAGTATGGTTCTGTCGAATACTGCTGCAATAAAAGCGGCTGGAAATAAAAGCCGGATAAGTTCCGGTCAGATTTCAAACGGTCAATTTCTTTGAATTTTTTATATAAAATAACCGGCTAAAGAATAATGCAATCACGAAAAACGAAAGTAAAAAAGGGTCCCTGAGATGATTTTCAAGAACCCTTGCTTATTGCCCTCTATAAGAAATGCCGGTTTATTTGTCTAAAGAAACATTAGAAAAGTGTTCGGAAGCGATTGAAAATTCGGGATACGATTCCATGCCATGCTCGCCGATATCCAGGCCTTCGTATTCCTCCTGTTTGGTTACACGTAATCCAAAAGCAGATTTAATTGCATACCAGGCAGCAAGCGAAACGATAAACACAAAAATCCCGACAGCAACAACGCCTGTTAATTGTGCAATCAGAAGATCAAATCCGCCTCCGAAGAACAGGCCGTTTCCCGTAGTATTAGCGATGAACCTGTCTTCGGCAAATAGGCCGAGCGCGATGGTCCCGAATATTCCGTTTACCAAATGGACGGAAAGTGCACCGACCGGATCGTCAATACGCAGGCGATCAAACCAGGATACGGCAAATACGACAAGAACTCCTGCTGTTGTGCCGATAATCAGCGCAGACGATACACTGATATATGCACATGAAGCGGTTACGGCAACAAGTCCGGCCAGACAGCCGTTAATTGTCATGCTTAAATCAGGTTTCCCTAAAAATATCCATGCAATAATTGTTGAACTGAGTAATCCGGCTATCGCGCCGCTGTTTGTTGTTATGCAAATCCGTGCAATTGCCTCGGGATCTGCTGCCATGGTACTGCCAGGATTAAATCCAAACCAGCCGAGCCAGAGGACAATTGCGCCTATAGTGGCAAGAGGCATGCTGTGTCCCGGAATAGGATTTACTTTTCCATCTTTATATCTTCCCATCCTTGGGCCAAGAATCAGTACTCCAGCCAATGCAGCCCAGCCGCCGACAGAATGTACGACTGTTGAGCCTGCAAAATCCCAGAAACCAAGACCCGCCAGCCAGCCGCCGCCCCAGATCCAATGACCTGTAATCGGGTAAATAAAGCCGACTATAACAAACGAGAACAGAATAAAGGACAAGTATTTAATTCTTTCCGCTACAGCGCCTGATACAATTGTTGCCGCCGTTCCGGCAAATACCAGCTGAAAGAAAAATTTTGCCATTAACGGAACAGTTGCCCAGCTGAGAGCGCTGTATACTCCCTGATATTCACCGCCTGTTGCGGGACTGTTATCCGCCCCTGAAATTCCGAATAATCCTTCCAGGCCGACAAATCCGCTGCCATTCCCGAACATCAATCCCCATCCAATGAACCAGAACGAGAGAGACGATACGGCAAAAACAATAAAATTCTTTGAGAGTATATTTACAGTATTTTTCGATCTCGTGAATCCTGCTTCCACCATTGCGAATCCAAGATTCATAAAAAATACAAGCATGCCCGTTATTAAAACCCACATCGTATCTAGAATTACCTTCGTTTCCATAAACATTTTCTCCATTTCATATTTTAAATTAAACTATTCTTTAATGACATGACTGCGGCTTATGTTTTATAAGCTGACTCCGAAGATCAGGTAGCTTTGTTCGATTTCCGGATTCAGTATATACGACGCGCTGACAGGCAGAGAGAATGATTCCGTGACTGCAATCGTCTTCGATACAGTAACACCGATATTTATCAAATTTCCCTTTGAAGCTGCATACCAATTGCTTTCTTTTACCGTGCCGGCTGCAAATACCGTCAAAGAATAGACCGAATCAATTTCGAAAGGAACTGAAGCCTGTATATAAACAGATTTATCGGGATCGTTAAAAAAATTATAATAAGCGGTTAGTGTAACAGGGAACGATTCTGTTCCCGTATATCCGATTCCAGCTTCCAGTACATGCGAGCCGCCGTCTTTGTAATCAAAGAATTTCAAATTACTGAACGGATAGAAGTAGTCTGTGAAGTATATCGTGAACGTGCCCGAATTTGTCGTGTAAGCATAGCTCGCCCACAAATCATTTTCTGAAAAAGTGCTCATTGAGCTTACAAGTTCGCCGGAAGCAGTGTCAAAGCTCCCGATACTTCCGGAACTGGAAAAACTGAACGCTCCCCATGCACCGGCAGATAGTCCTCCTGTTGTATAAGAGATGTAAGGTTGAAAACTTGGAGCGTTGCCGAAATCTACACCCCGCCAGATGTATCTTGTATACGTATCGAGGCCGATTTTCATTTGTCCTGATGAAACTGTAAAACCTGCAAAAAGCATTATTGTAATGGTTATTATATTTTTTTTTGTCACCATGATTTTCTCCATTAATTAATATTAAAGTACCGTATCGCCGGACTCTTCTGTCCGTATTCTCACCGCGTCTTCGATATTCGAGATAAATATTTTCCCGTCTCCGACCTTGCCGGTTTGTCCTTTTTTGAGAATGACTTCGACAGCTTTTTGGGCAAGTTTTTCAGGTACAACTATTTCTAATTTTATTTTCGGGAGAAAATCGATTTTATATTCCGCCCCGCGGTATGTTTCTGTATGGCCTTTTTGCCTGCCGAAACCGCGGACTTCAATTATTGTCATTCCATGAATCCCGATTTCAACAAGAGCTTCTCTTACCTCATCTAATTTATAAGGCCTGATAATCGCTTCAATTTTTTTCATATTTATCCTCTTTATTATAGATTGAATAGTTCATTTCGCAATTATTGCGTTGTTGAAATTTTTGCAGCCGGTGTATATTTTTCATTTCTGCTCCTCTCTTATTTTTTTTGTCCTTTTATATCAAACACTGCTTGTTTCCAGGCATCTTTGTGTATTTTTGAAAAACGATAAATTCCTTAAAAACACGCGTTCAAAAACCGCTTTTAAAGTCCTAATAGGAATTCCGACAAATTAGAATAAAACCTTACTTATTAAGGTTAGTAGCTGTTAATACCTAATAATATAATACAAATAATGCAAAAGTCAATAGTAATTAAGTAATAATTATAATTATACATTAATAATTAAGAATTATTAATGTAATTGCTTAATTTTTTAAGAAATCGCTGTGATTTGATTAATTGCCGGGTGCGCTCTGTGTTGAGCCCCTACAGCTGCCACCGGGGGAGTGCGGAATAATTTCACCATTTTTCGATGGTATAGCAGGATTTGTCGCAGATATAATTGATTTGCCTTCATTTGTTACTTGCCGTACATTGAAACTAATAACATAAAAAAACGTTTATAAGGATTATCAACCAATATGTATCACATAAATGAAGGTGAAATTATGAATCCATTCGCAAAACTCGCTATTCCTCTTATCGGATTGGCTATCTTGTCTCCCGATGTTTCTATTTCGCAGGAACGCGACCGGAGTAAAATTCCGGATCAATATAAATGGAATCTTACAGACATTTATTCCTCCGATGCTGCATGGAAAGAAGCCAAAGAAAGACTTGCCGGACAAATTCCTGCAGTAGAAAAGTACAAAGGCAAGCTCAGCACCTCGCCCGCACAGCTGTTAGGATGCCTGAATCTGGTTACAGATATGTCAAAAGAATTCGGCAGACTATTTTCATATGCCAGCCTCAGCCTCGACCAGGATACCCGTGAGCAATCGTACCTAGCTATGCAGGGTGAGATGGGTCAGATGGGAGCGGAATTCGGCGCCAAGATAGCTTTCATCGAGCCCGAAATATTAAAGATATCCCCGGATAAGATCAAAAAATTTCTTAAGAGCGAAAAGAACCTCGAGATCTATCGCCATTATCTGAACGATATTCTCCGAAGAAAAGCTCATACAGGCACCGAAGGCGAAGAAAAAATCATTGCAGATGCCGGACTAATGTCGGATGCTCCTGAAAGTATTTTCAGTATTTTCTCCAATGCCGATTTCCCCTATCCGGAAATAACATTAAGCGATGGAAAAACAGTAAAACTGAACCAGGCCGGCTACAGTCTCCACCGCGCTTCTGCGAATAGAGAAGACAGGAAAAAGGTCTTCTCTGCATTCATGAACAGGCTTAACGACTACCGCCGCACTTACGGCACACAGTTGAATGCGCAGGTCAAAAAAGACCTGTTCTATAAAAATGCGCGTAAATATGAATCATGCCTGGTAAGCGCACTCGATCGCAACAATATTCCTACGGAAGTCTATCACAGCCTGATAGATAATGTTAACAATAATCTCACTACATTCCATCGTTATCTGAAATTAAGACAGAGGATTCTCGGCGTCGATCAGCTGCATTATTACGACCTCTATGCACCTTTACTGGCAAATGTGGATTTGAACTATACAATAGAAGAAGCGGAAAATAACATAGTTGCGGCTCTCCAGCCGCTGGGTGAAGACTATACCGGCGTCATAAAGAAGGCATTTAATGAAAGATGGCTGGACGTTTATCCGTCCGAAGGCAAACGCTCGGGTGCTTATTCCAACGGGTCAATTTACGATGTGCATCCTTATATACTTCTCAATTATAACGGTAAATACGATGATGTTAGCACGATAGCTCATGAACTCGGACATACCATGCACAGTTATCTGTCTAATACACACCAGCCGTATGCTACAGCGGATTATCCCATCTTCGTTGCCGAAGTTGCTTCTACTTTCAACGAAGCATTATTAAACGATTATATGCTGACACAGATTAAAGATGATAATGCCAGACTTTCACTGCTCGGCAATTATCTGGAAGGCATAAAAGGAACCGTTTTCCGTCAAACCCAGTTTGCAGAATTTGAACTCCGCATACATGACATGGTGGAAAAAGGCGAGTCTCTTACAGGCGATGTGTTGAATAAAGTATATGATGAAATCGTAAAAAAATACTACGGCCATGATAAAAACATCTGCATTGTAGACGACGAAATTAAGGCGGAATGGATGTTCATCCCTCATTTCTATTATAATTACTATGTCTACCAGTATGCAACGGCACTTACTGCATCTGCAGCTCTCTCTGAACGTACATTGGCGGGAGATAAAGAATCAACAAAAAGATTCATCGAATTCCTGTCGTCAGGCGGCTCTGATTATCCAATCAACCTGCTGAAAAAAGCAGGAGTCGATATGACAACCTCGGAACCTTTTGAATTAACAATGAAGAAGATGAACCGGGTAATGGATGAGATAGAAGTAATTCTGGATAAAATGAAGAAATAACTCGTAATCATATATTTTTATTTATTCAAAGACGCAAAGGAATGCCTGCTAGAGACATTTCTTTGCGTTTTTTATTCCTGTCCGGCTGCCGTAATATACTAATTGCTTTTGCAGGTTGTATTTATAATATTAACATAGTTTCTGCCCGTTATTATTTGTTTACATAATATTCGCCGGTATAACTGATTGACGACCGTCGCGAACCAGGATTAAAAATATTACTCTCCACCAACAAGATCGGCATATTGATTTTGTTTAGCAGAAAAATTCTCGTTATTACCGCAGCCACTACAGGATTGTTCCTGGGCATCGGTATATATACATTCCTCTATGCGAAAGGATATTCTTATATAACTGACGATCCGGAGGCCTGTGCAAATTGTCACAGTATGAATCCCCAGTTTAATGGCTGGATAAAATCGAGCCATCGTTCGGCTGCCGTATGCAACGATTGTCATACCCCCCAAGGTGCTGCAGCGAAATATTACGTCAAAGCATCGAATGGTTTCTGGCATTCTTTTTATTTTACAACAGGATGGTACCCCGATAATATTGAAATAAAACAAAGCAACATCGATGTAGCCGACGATGCATGTCTTAAATGCCACCAGGATATTGTGGATATGATGAAAAGATTTAAAGACAACAATGAAAAAATCTCCTGCGTAAGATGCCACACATCGGTCGGGCATTTTGATTGATTCAGGAATTACCAGGCAAGTTTTGATTTTAAGAGAGATACTTATGATAAAGGAAAAATTCGGCTCCGCAAAACTGACCGCTTTAGTAATCGGAATTACCGCAGCTGCCGCGATTGCGGTTGCGGCGCTTCTTGTGAATATTTTTGAACGGAAGCAGGAAGCCAAAAATATTTTTTATAAAGTCGAAGATATTACAGACACTACAGAATCACCCGAGATATGGGGAAGAAATTTCCCACTGCAATATGACGATTACCTCCGGACCGTAGATCAGGTAAGGACAAAATACGGGGGAAGCGAAGCACTGCCTCGCACTCCCTCGCAGGCCGATCCGCGTTCTATTGTAGCTCATTCAAGGCTTGAAGAAGATCCACGCCTGAAAACCATGTGGGCAGGATATGCATTTGCTAGAGATTTCAGGGAAGAGCGCGGACATGCATACATGCTCGATGACCAGACATTTACAGAGCGGCAGATAGCTGCAAAGCAGCCGGGAACATGCATGCACTGCCACGCTTCGGTTTATGTACCTTATAAAAAATTGGGCGGCGGTGATTTGATAAAGGGTTTCGAAAAAATGAACCAGATGCCGTATCCCGAAGCCCGAAAATTCGTCAGCCATCCTGTTGCCTGCATCGACTGCCACGATCCCAATTCAATGCAGCTCAGAATCACCAGACCTGCTTTTATAGAAGGAATGCGAACACTTAAAGCAGCCCAGGGTATTAAAAATTATGATGTAAACACAATGGCCACACGGCAGGAAATGCGCGCATTTGTCTGCGGCCAGTGTCATGTGGAATATTATTTTAAAGGACAGGAAAAACGCCTGACTTATCCGTGGATGCAGGGATTAAAAGCGGACAGTATACTGTCTTATTACGAAAAAGTAAAATTCGATGACTGGATTCATGCAGAAACCGGTGCAGGAGTAATAAAAGCACAGCATCCGGAATTTGAAATGTGGAATCAGGGCATACATGCCCGTTCGGGAGTAAAATGTGCGGACTGTCATATGCCTTACAAACGAGTCGGTGCTTTAAAGATCAGCGACCATCATGTTCAAAGCCCTATCCTGAATATCAACCGCGCTTGCCAGACATGTCATAAATGGGATGAAAATGAATTAAAGGAACGTGTTGAAATCATACAGGACCGGACATTCCGCCTGCGCGGCATTGCTATGGATGCTATTATTTCTCTCGTCCAGGATATAAAAAAGGCAAAAGAATCCGGAAAAACAGATGCCGAACTCGCCGCAGCACGCAGTTACCAGAGAAAAGCGCAATTTTATCTTGATTTCGTCGAAGCTGAGAACTCAATGGGCTTCCATGCACCGCAGGAAGCCGCACGTATTCTCGGCGAATCGATCAATTACATACGGCTGGGACAAGTTGCTCTCAGGGATAAATAAAAAAAATATTCATAAAGGATTTTTCATGTATAGATCAATACAAGATTTTCTGAACGCGTGGGAATACGAACGAGAGGCAACATTAAAAATTTTCAGAGCCCTTACCGATTCTTCACTCCGGCAAAAAGTAACTGAACAGGGACGCTCTATCGGTTTTCTTGCCTGGCATATTACAGTGACTCTGGGAGAGATGGGCGGAAAGGCGGGACTTCCTGTAGAAGCACCGGCGGAAGATTTGCCGGTTCCCAAAAAAGCTTCAGAAATTGCCGCAGCTTATGACACAGCCAGCCTTTCGCTCGGATCGGCTGTAAAAACAAACTGGACAGATGAAAAACTGACGGGGCAAATTGATATGTACGGAGAGAAATGGACGCGCGCGGCTTTCTTGTCTTCTCTTGTATCTCATCAAATCCATCACCGCGCACAATTAACCGTCCTCATGCGCCAGGCCGGATTAAAGGTACCCGGAATTTACGGTCCATCTCGTGAAGAATGGGCAAATATGGGCATGAAAGCGCCTGAATAAAAAAAATGATTATTTGATGCCGCTCACTTACTTTTTAAATAGTTTAAACGTATCTTCGTTCTTAACGTACAAGAAAACAATTTATTCGTTTACTACATAAAGGAATCGATATGACAAAAAAAATTCTTTTTATTAGTATGCTTGCAGTGCTTTTAGTAAGCACCGGCCTTTCGCAGAGTAATGGACTCGGTCTCGGACTTATGATCGGAGAACCTACCGGTGTCAGCTTTAAAGGATGGCTTTCCGGCTCGGGCGCCATCCAGCTAGGCCTCGGTTACCCCTCGCTTAATTCAAGAGGAGGCACCGCATTAAGCGCCGAATACTTGTGGCATTCTCATGTTTTCCGTTCGTATGAGAAATTCCCGTTGTTCTACGGTATCGGCGGAATTTTCGGAGTGAGCAGCGGCACTAATATAGTTGGAGGCCGCGGTGTGCTCGGAATTGCATGGTGGCCGCGCAGAACACCTATCGATGTTTTTCTGCAGATAGTACCCACAATTTATTTCGAACCGTCTTCACAATTTGAATTTGAATTTGGATTCGGTGTACGATATTTCTTTTAAAATTTCTTAAAAGGCCTCGCGGATTATTACATCCTGTGAGGCCTTTCACCATTTACCGATTTTATAACGCCATTCGCCGAAAACTCTGAAACATCCGTGAGAAAATCGGGTATTTTATTACAGAGAATTTTTTAAAGGAGATTTTCATGGAAGAAGAAAATAGATTTTCATTCGGCCAGCTTGGTGTAGGAGTCTTTATTCTTATCGTAGGTGTTATTCTGCTGCTTAATAATTTCAATGTATTGGACACGGCATCTGCATGGGATTTCTGGCCTGTGATTTTAATTATTATAGGTTTGGGCAAACTTCTGGACGCCCGGCTGCCGCACGAATACCATAAAGGATTCTGGATGCTTTTTTTGGGAACATGGTTCTTAATCTCGGAACTGCATATTTTCGGATTAGACTACAGCGACTCATGGCCCATTCTGATGATAGGCATTGGAATCGGCATATTATGGAAATCCTTTTATCCTTCACAAAAAACAGCGGAAGATCATTGTCATGGAACGTAAAGATATATTTTTTACTGCTCCCCGATTTATACTCGGGCTGGGAATCATTTGCATCGGGATCCTGTTCCTTTTAGGCAACATGGATATTATAGACGCGGGCGACTATTTTCACTATTGGCCCGTCCTGCTGGTATTCGTTGGAATCGCTCACATATTGCAGTGTGAAAGGGGATCTTCGCGGATATGGGGCATTATTCTGATATTCGTGGGCAGTGCTATGCTCCTGCGCCGGCTGCATTTCATCGATTTCAACCTGTGGAGCTACTGGCCGCTTTTACTTGTCGCTGTAGGAGTTATGATGATCTATAGAGCTTCCGCAGGGCACAGGAGCTTTACAACTGATACATTTGGAAAATCCGGTGTAAATTCAGACATTAATTCATTTGTAAAAGCATTCGCAGTCATGGGCGGCTTCCGGCGTTCGAATAACTCGCAGGATTTCAAAGGCGGCGATCTTACCGCTATCATGGGCGGACTTGAAATAGACCTGCGCGATGCCAGCATAAAAGGTGATGCCGTTATAGACATCTTTGCCTTGATGGGCGGTGTGGAAATCCGCATACCGGATGATTGGCTTGTCATTATTGATGGATTCCCCATTATGGGCGGCTATGAAGATAAAACCCGCCCCCCGAAACAAGGTTCAAAACACCTGATCATCAAAGGAACCGTCATAATGGGCGGAGTCGAAATAAAGAACTAACCGTGCACCCAATACTATCAAACAGACGGACACTTGGCCTATATCTGATAATCTGGTTAAGTGTAATTACTCTCACCGAACTGCCTTTTTGCTGGTCGTATAAGGCTCAATGGCTCCCTGTCCTTTTGGCCGACGTGCCCATCGATATTCTTTATGCATTTATATGTCTTTCTTCCTATTATCTATGCAAGATTTTTCCTGTCAAAACGACAAAATGGTACAATCTCGTTTCATCATTCCTGATTGCCGGATGCATTGCGGCCGGTATTCAATTTATAATCAGTTATGCCTGGATTTCATTTATTGATTCATTAAAACTTGCAGAGCCGATATTTCCTCTCTACGAATACTGGGCGGAGGGGATTTATCTGACGCTGGTTCTGATTTTCCTTCTCAT
>JAFGLB010000014.1 GCA_016928255.1 Bacteroidota bacterium | reverse complement strand
GTGTTGAAAGACGGAGATCTTCTGTCGATTGATGTTGGCGTTAAGAAAAATGGATTCTACGGGGACGGAGCTTGTTCTTTTGCAGTCGGCGAAGTATCGGAAGAAAAACAGCGTCTCATGCACGTGACGCAGGAATCGCTGGTAAAAGGAATTGAACAGGCTGTCGCCGGCAATCGGGTTCATGATATTTCGAATGCGGTTCAGAAGCATGTAGAATCGAATGGTTTTTCCGTTGTCCGTGATTTGGTTGGACATGGAGTGGGAAGAAAGCTGCACGAAGAACCGTCTATCCCAAATTTTGGAGAAGCGGGGACAGGTGCAGTATTGAAAGATGGAATGACACTTGCTATCGAACCTATGGTTAATGCGGGAACATGGCAGGTAAAAGTCGCAAAAGACGGGTGGACCGTCTTTACAGCTGACGGCAGGCCGTCAGCGCATTTTGAACATACGATAGCGATTGTAAACGGCAAGGCTGAGATACTGACCTTGTCTTAAAAAAATGGCGAAGCAAGGACCTATCAAAGTTGACGGAGTAATTACTGAAACGCTGCCGAATGCAACGTTTCGTGTTAAACTTGATAACGGGGTAGAAATCTTTGCTCATATTTCCGGCAAAATGCGTATGCATTATATCAAGATTCTTGTCGGAGATAAAGTGACTGTCGAGATGTCGCCGTATGATTTGTCAAAAGGCCGCATCACGTATCGGTATAAATAGTTTTATTGAAATAAGGAGTAAGAGATGAAGGTTCGATCGTCAATAAAAAAATTATGTGAGCATTGCAAGATTATCCGGAGAAAAGGAACAATCCGCGTAATTTGCAAGAATCCAAAACACAAACAGCGGCAAGGATAAACAAGGAGTAATAAAGTGGCTCGTATTGCTGGAGTTGATTTACCTAAAAATAAACGATCTGAAATTGGCCTTACATATATTTACGGTATTGGCCGGTCTGCAGCGCTGGAAATACTGGAAAAGGCAAAGGTTGATCGCGGAAAGCGGGTAGGCGATTTGAACGATGAAGAAGTTGCAGCGATTCGCTCTATCATTCAATCCGACTATAAAGTGGAAGGCGCGCTGCGAAGTGAATATCAGCTTAATACAAAAAGACTGATGGATATCGGATGTTATCGCGGCCTGCGTCATCGTAAAGGTCTGCCGGTACGTGGACAGAGAACGCGTACTAATTCCCGGACACGCAAAGGCAAGAGAAAGACGGTAGCAGGCAAAAAGAAAGCATTAGAAAAGAAGTAATTGAATAGTTGAAAATCTTTTAGAAGGAAAAGTGCATTGGCAAAACAAACAACAGCACCGGTAACAAAAAAGAAGAAGAAAGTACACGTTGATGCTAACGGTAAGGCTTTTATAAAAGCCACATTCAACAATACAATCGTTACATTAACTGATACTTACGGCAATGCTATTGCCTGGTCGACAGCAGGTAAAAATGGATTCAAAGGATCGCGAAAAAGCACCCCGTTTGCTGCACAGGTTGCCGCCGAAGCGGCAGCGAAGGAGGCTTACAGCCTTGGCCTTCGCCGGGTGGAAGTGTTTATAAAAGGACCTGGCGGCGGACGTGAGGCAGCGGTTCGTTCATTGCAGACGGCAGGACTTGAAGTTACGCTGATTCGGGATATAACCCCGATTCCGCACAACGGCTGCAGACCGCCTAAACGCAGAAGAGTATAGTAAATGTAAGATAAACTGATTGAGTGATGCTGAAAAACAAAAACGACGGTATCACGAGATCATAAAATGAATCAGGAGAATTATGGCAAGATACGTTGATGCCAATTGTAAACAGTGCCGCAGAGAAAAACAGAAATTGTTCCTTAAAGGGACAAAATGTTTAATGGAAAAATGCCCGCTGGAAAAGAGGAACTATGCCCCGGGCCAGCATGGACAATCACGCCGGTCGAGAATTTCGGAATACGGCATTCAGCTGCGTGAAAAACAAAAAGTCCGGCGGATGTACGGGATTCTTGAAGCACAATTTAGAAATTATTTCCATAAGGCATCGCGGCAATCAGGCCGCACAGGCGATGCTTTAGTAAAACTTCTGGAGCGCCGGCTTGATAACGTGGTTTATCGGCTGGGATTTGCGCCGTCGCGCAAATCAGCGAGACAGCTGGTTGTTCACAGGCACTTCATTGTAAACAACAAAATCGTTGATGTTCCGTCGTTTCTTGTAAGTCCGGGCGACGTGATACAGGTACGCGAACATGCGAAGAAACTTGCTTTGATCCACGATGCAATGAAACGCGTAAAGGACACTTCAATGCTGCCCTGGCTCAATATCGATAAAGCGACAATGACAGGTACGTTTCTTAATATTCCGGAACGGTCTGATATTCCGTTAAATGCAAACGAGCAGCTTATTGTTGAGTTGTACTCGAAGTAATTGAACTATGAGCCAAAAACTATTATCCGCCTCGATTAACTGAGGAAAAGGAACACTATGAGTAATCTTCAAATACCAGAGAGAGTCGAACTGGAACAGTCGACATATTCTGCAACAACAGGCAAATTTATACTTCAACCTTTGGAAAAAGGATTCGGAGTGACTCTTGGAAATTCGATGCGCCGGGTATTGCTGTCATCACTGCCTGGTACGGCAATTACGGCAATTCGCATAGAGGGAATACACCATGAGTTTTCTACAATAAAAGGAATGGTGGAAGATGTTGCGGATTTCATATTAAACCTGAAACAGGTACGTATCAAACCGATAAATAAAAAAGCATCAAAAGCAACCCTGCATGTAAAAGGACCGGGCACTTTAAAAGCCAGCGATATTCAGAATGCTTCCACTGAAATCGAGATTCTGAATCCGGGTCATCATCTTGCAACGATTAATAAAGAAGCAGACTTTGAAATCGAACTGCGTCTTGGGCGCGGTAAAGGTTATGTCCCCGCCGAAGAAAACAAGTCTTCGGATCAGCCGCTGGGAACGATTGCTATCGATTCTATTTTCACTCCTATCGTCAATGTGCATTACACCGTAGAACCGACACGTGTCGGCGGTCAGACGGATTTTGAAAAACTGGTGCTGGATATAGAAACCGACGGATCGATCACTCCTGAAGAAGCGGTAACATACGCAGCGAGAATATTGAGCGATCATTTGCAGCTTTTCATCAACTTTGGAGTCGAACCCGAAGCGGAAAAAGCGGAAACAGAACAGGAAGCAGAGATCGGCAGAATACGTAAAATCCTAAAACTATCTGTTGATGAACTGGAATTATCGGTGCGCTCTCATAACTGCCTGCGTTCAGCCAATATTAAAACCCTGGCAGATCTTGTGCACAGAAGCGAATCGGAATTGTTAAAGTTCCGGAATTTTGGACGGAAATCGCTTGCAGAGCTCTCGGAAATAGTTGAACAGCATGGATTAACTTTTGGAATGGATGTAGACAAATATTTGAAAGAAGGTAACGACTAAGTCGTAGAAGGAATTTAAAGTATGCGTCATCAGAAATCAGGACGAAAATTAAAACGAACCGCGAGTCACCGCAAAGCAACACTGTCTGCATTATGCACCGCTTTGATTTTGCATAAGAAGATAAAAACAACAGTTGCGAAAGCAAAAGAAACACGGATGTTTGTTGAAAAGATTATTACACGCGCAAAAAATGCTGCAGCGAAGGAAACTTCATCCGATAAGAAAAATATTGCTGCGCGGCGTGAAGTGTTTTCAACTCTTCGCGATAGAAAGGCCGTGTCCAGTCTGTTTAGAGATATAGCACCAAAGGTTGCCACTCGCCCGGGCGGTTACACGAGAGTAATCAAATTAGGCAGACGGTTAGGCGACGGTGCCGAGCTGGCAGTTTTAGAACTGGTTGATTTCAATACCGGCCAGGAAAAGACAGCAGCAAAGACAGCTAAAAAGGCTGTTCCAAGAAAGAAAAGTGCGGCAAAGACAAAGAAAAGTAAAGAAACAACAGCAGCTGCTGAACCTGTTGAAAAGAAAACAGCAGAAGATAGCGCTGAAAAAAACGAAGGGGCACCCCAGACCGCAGGGGCGTAATAAGTGAAATTAGAAAGGATAGCGGGCAGCTATCCTTTCTCGCTTTTATTAGCGTGGGAGAAATATATGCTTAAAATTGCAACAGCAGAATTTTTACAGGGCGTTGTTGATCTTAGACAGCTTCCTAAAAATGAATTAAACGAGATTGTATTTATCGGACGATCTAATGTCGGTAAATCTTCGTTGCTGAATAAAATGTGCAACAAGAAGAATCTTGCGCGAACCAGTACTGTACCCGGGAAAACGCGCGAAATCAATTATTATATAATCAACAATCTGTTTTATTTTGTCGACCTGCCCGGATACGGTTATGCAAAAGTACCGGAACAAATGCGGGCCGGTTGGAAAAAGTTGATTGAAGACTTTCTAAAACGCGGACAATCTGTTGCGCTGGCAATGCAGCTTATTGATTCGCGCCAGGAACCTACACCTCTCGATCTGATGATGATGGATTGGCTGGAATATTATGAAGTCCCCTACCTGCTTGTTTTGACAAAATCAGACAAGCTTCCTTTCAGTAAATTAGGCAAACAGATAGAGCTTTATAAGGAGCATTTTCACAGCCAATTAACAGATGGATGCTGCCGCGGTATAGTGCCGTTTTCTATCGTGAACGGCGATGGACGGTCTGAGTTACTTAAATATATCGACTTTCATCTTCAGGCATCTCCCAAAAAGAAAAAAGAAGCCGTCTGATATTAGTTTTCCCTTTCAAACGGTCCTGGGTATTGACACTCGGGGCCGTTTTATATTTCAAAAAAGGCATCTAAAGAGACTCAAACTTCCTTTCTCCGTCCGCTGCGAAATTTTCTTCATAATTCCTTCAAAAAACACAGAATATTCTATAAAAAGGACTTGACAAACAGGGCAACAAGATATATATTCTTGCAAATAAAAAAGTCGCACATACTCAAGAAGGAGGTGACGCGATTCCTTATAGGAGCAGGCACTATAGGGAAATCCTAAGATTTCTAACGATGTTTTTTTCACACCTTGCAATAAACCTCATATAAGACGTTTTAACATGTCAGGTTTATTGTGCAAAATTGTATCTATTAACTAACTTTATTTAACCATCCCTAATAAGGAGGAGATATGAACGGAGTCTCTATTGTTTCTTTGAGGAGATTTCTGGTCTTGCTTCTTTGCACACTGTTGGTGAGTACAATAGTGGTTGCGCAGGCACAGACAGGAGATATACGCGGTACAGTCCTCAATGCTTCAACAAATGAACCTTTGATTGGTGCAAATATAGTTCTTCAAGGCACAATGAGAGGTGCAGCAACAGATTTTGATGGAGCTTACAGCATAAAAGATATTCCAGAAGGTAAATATACGGTGGTTGCTCGTTTTATCGGTTACCTTACGATGAAACAGACTGTGGAAGTTACTGCTGGCCAAACTGCCGAAGTAAATTTCCTTTTACAACAGGACGTACTGAAAACAGATGAAGTTGTTATTACAGGTTTATCGGGCGCAATTCCAAGAGAACAGCTCGGTAATTCGATTGCAAAAGTAACCAGCGAAGAAATTGCCGCTATTCCCGTAACCTCCGCACTTGATGCATTGGTAGGTAAAGTTGCCGGTATGTCGGTAGCCAAAAGTACCGGAACACCCGGCACAGGAACCTATATCACATTAAGAGGACGCCGTACTATTAACGGCAGTTCAGAACCTCTTTATGTGGTCGATGGTATTCCAATTGATAATACATTTATTTACGACGGAAGCGGTGTTATTCAGGGTGGAAACAGAGCAAGTGATATAGCACCGGGCGATATTGAATCTATCGAAGTGTTAAAAGGCGCATCCGCCGCAGCTATTTACGGCGCACGTGCTGCAAACGGTGTGATACTCATCACAACTAAATCAGGCAAACAGGCAGAATCAGGAAAATTTGCCAGTATAAATTATACAGGTTCATATTCGATTGATGAAGTTCCGCATGGCATCGACCTGCAGACAACATATGGACAAACAGTACCTTATGCGCCATATGCTCCAGGCACATCAACATCTTACGGCGCAGCATTACCTGCTGGTACACCGACTTATGATCACTCGATGGACGTTTTCCAGAATGCGCATACACTGGAACAGAGTATCTCTCTCTCCAGCGGCACATCCAATTTAAAATATTTGGTTTCCGGAAGCCTGACAAATCAGACAGGTGTTGTAATAAAATCTGATTACACGCGTGAAAGTATTCGTGCAAATATTACAGCTTCCTTATTCTCAAACTTCGGGATTAAGAGCAATACGAATATTATCAACGAAGTAATTAACCTGCCGCAGGATGGAAGCAATACTTCCGGAATTTTATTAGGCGGGTTGCGTACGCCTCCGGAATTCGATAACAGCATATACCTGGAAGCAGATGGAGTAACACAGCGCAGGTTTGCCGGATACGATAATCCATTCTGGACAACAGAATTCAATACATACAAAACTGAATTAACGCGTGTACTTCATACAACAGGATTTGATTATGATTTTATGGAGGGTATGAAGTTAAGCGGAAGCGTCGGATGGGATCATTATAATCAGTTCAATAATCTCCGGTATGCTGTCGGCGCAGCAGCAGTGCCCGGCAGAGCAGGAGAAATTGATCACAACCGATATACAAACGATGTGATAAATACAGACCTTATGTGGACGGGTAAATTTATCATTGAGGATGACTATATTACAACACTTACAGTAGGCCAGCAATTATGGTTCCATACCCGTAATTATACTTATGCTTCAAGTATAACCACACTTCCATTTTATGATGAAATTGATGCAGGTGTTGATCGAGATGCTTACTCGGAGAGGTTGGAAGAGCGCATTTACTCATATTACGCGCAAGCGATTGTTACAGCATGGGATCGCCTGACATTAACAGGTGCGGTTAGACGCGACGCAGGTTCGACATTTGGAACAACAAAACTGGCATATTATTATCCAAAAGTATCAGTAGCATACCGGTTATCCGAAGAATCTTTTATGCAGGATTTAAAGGGTATTGTAGATGAACTTAAAATACGTGGTGCCTGGGGTGTTGCAGGACGTATCCCGGATGTATATGCTACAAATACAGTTTATCAAACAGCCGGATATTATGATCCTTGGGAAAGAGGAACAAGTGCCGGCCGCTTGGGTAATCTGGGTATTATTAACGCAACTTCTTCCGGTTCGGATGAAATTAAACCGGAACAAACCGAAGAAATCGAAGTCGGTCTTGATGTGACAATGCTTGATCACAGATTGAATCTCGAGTTCAACTATTATAAACAGGATGTTACAGACCTGTTATTGTATGTTAGCACACCGGCTTCCACTGGTTTTACTACTCAATATGCTAATGCCGGTGCGATGTGGAATAAGGGATACGAATTCAAAGTAGAAGTAAATCCGATCCGCGGTGAGGATTTCAGCTGGACACTCATAGCAAATTATGCCAAAAACACGAATGAAGTAACGGAATTAAGAGGATTTGAAAATTCCTATGTTACAATTCCGGGCGCATTTGCCGGACTTTATAACGTGGCAAAAATTGGCAAACCCTTAGGTACCTGGCTCGGCGGCGGATACCAGCGTGACGCAAGCGGTAATATTATGTATTCCGATCCCAATATTGCGGGCCGGGAAGATAACTTTCTGGGTGAAGCTATTCAAGGCGCTCCTTTATACAGCAATGATTTAGTTGAATTCGGAAATGCAGATCCTGATTGGACCGGATCGGTACGTAACGAATTTGCCTTCCTAAACGGCGATTTGACGGCCTCAGTGTTGATAGATATCGCACAAGGCCAGAAAGTTTGGAATGGCACAAAGGGTGCGTTATATAATTTTGGAACAGCTGGCGACACAAGAGACCGCGATGAACTGTGGTTCAATGATGCAGGTCAGCCTGTTATTAATGCCGGAACTACAGATATATCAGGATATGATGACTATACGTATGCTCCGGGTGATCAATTACGAAAATCAATGCTTTATAGGTATTATGCCAACGGTTTCTGGATAAATGAACCGTTTATTGAAGACGGCTCATATGTGAAACTCAGAGAAGTTTCCGTATCCTATAGATGGCGTAATCCGATTATCGGACTTGAATCCGTAGTGTTTACGTTCGCAGGCCGCAACCTGAAGACCTGGACAGATTACACCGGATATGATCCGGAGATCAATACGTTTGCAAATGCTGAGGGCCGCGGGCAAGATTACTTTACTTTGCCGCAGATCCGTTCGTTCAAATTCGATATTTCAATTAACTATTAATCCGGGAGAATGCACATGAAAACGAATCAAATATCATATGTGTTAACACTCCTGGTTGCAGTGTTCTTAGTAACATTTCTATCAGGATGCGACAATGATTTGTCTGTTCTTAATGAAGATCCAAATAATATCAGTACGGCCAGTCTTAAAACAGCTGTAGGCCAACAAGCCCTGGTAATTGGAATTCAATCGGTCGTCGGTGATTGGTATGCCGGTGACCGCTCCAGACTTCTGAGTATCTGGACACGCCAGATGTGCGCTCCTTCAGGTCTTGGACGTCCGCAGCCGACCTCATGGAATAACTATCTGATGGATCGGGGCCAGGATTCACCAAACAGCTATATCTGGCAGATGGCATATGATGTAGTAAAACTATCTAATGATGTCATTAATAATGCCGGTTCAGCTGGACTTTCCGGACCGCAAGTCAATTTGTATGTCGGAATGGCAAAGTTCTATAAAGCATTGGCGCTTGGCGAACTCGCAGCATTATACGGTTCAATACCGGTTGAAACAGATGCTACTGAACCGCCGTTTGTATCCCAAACTGCAGCATATACGAGAGTTCAAACCCTGCTCGATGAAGCTCTTGCCAGCTTTAATGCTGGAACAGCAGCCGATGCAAAGGATTTGAATTTCAGCGGTGATCAAGCAAGCTGGGTCGCAGCATGCCATTCGTTAAAGGCAAGATACCTTCTGCATACTCTGGATTATGCAGGTGCATTAACTCAGGCACAGCAGGGTATTACAGCTGCAGCCGGTACAGTAAATGCTTATTGGTCAACGAATGTGCTCGAATATTCTCCTTGGGGCCACTGGGTAAATACAGAAACAGGCAACCCGATTCGCGCAAATAAATATCTCATTGATAAGCTCACGAGTGAAGCTGGCGATACACGGTTGAATACATTTTTCACTCCGGGTGGTTCGGCGACAACTATCGTCGGATTTGATATTTACGGCGATCTTGGCGGAGCCGGAGACGAGCTCGTTGCAGATAATGCAGCCGGATTGAATAAATACGGGCCGGTGGATGCACCTTTCCCGCTTATGTCATACGAAGAGACCGTTCTTATTCGCGCTGAAGCTCAGGCACGGACAGCCGGAGCAGCCGCTGCAGTCCCTGATATCGATATCATCAGAACTGGAGCCGGACTTGCCGGTGTTTCAGGTGCGGCTACAACGGATGCAGCTGCCTGTATTACAGAAATACTAAAGCAGAAATATATGCAGCTGCTGCTCGAAGGCCAGGCCTATCACGATATGAGACGCGTTCATAAAACAGACGGCACACCATTATATCGTACCGGTATACCTCTCCGCTGGCTGTATCCGGACGTAGAACAAAAAGTTAATCCTAATACTCCCGTTGACGATGCTTCAACTGTCAATGAATTATGGTAAAATTACATAATTAGGATAAATTCAAAGACCCCGAAGTAATTCATACTTCGGGGTCTTTGTTTATATATAAAGAGATTCGTAATTTAAGTCAGTCTAAAATAAATTGGCACGCTGTTCTTTGTTGTTTGGTAACTGCTCATTGAATTTATTTTGCAGTAGAACTACTCTGGAGTTCAACGATTGAATAGCTAAATGAATAGAGACTATCTCAAAAGTGGTTTCTTACTTAAGCAATTTTGTCATACCCGTAGATTTTAAGTCCGTTTCGATATTTATATCTAAACGCGACCTCGACGAAGTCGGAAGGGCAGTTAGAATTTAAGATTCCCTGCCTGCGGCAGGCAGGCCGATTAAAACATTCGGGAATGAAAAGGTATTTTTAAGATGGCTTCTGATTACGTTGTTTAACTTAAATTTAATTATCAATAAAAATTATGTATAAAATGAGAAGAATTATCCGATCAAAAAAAATCATTGTATTGACTTCAGGCATTTTCTTTTTCTTCAGCATAATGCAGTCATTTTGCTATGCTCAGCAGGAGGAAACGAATCAGGGACGAATAGCAATTTTGCCGATTGCTTCAAATGATATATCCCGAGAAGAATTGACGAATTTAACGCGGGAATTCAAAAGTTCCCTCCAAAATACAGGGCGTTTCGACATCCAGCCGGAAAGTGAAATGGATTCACTGCTTGCAGCGGCAAAATTTACGAATATTGAAGGCTGTAATTATGCGATTTGCATGGCAGATGCCGGAAAAGCTCTGCACGTCTCCAGAGTAATGCGAATAGATATTACTAAACATGATAGTCTTTTTTCCGCCAGAGTACGTATTGTCCAGACATCCGATGCAGAAGTATCATTTGATGAAGTGTTTAAGCATACCGGAGATCTCGATTCCTACCGCAGAGTCTCAGTACCTGAACAATTCAAAGCCCTGACCGCTCTGGATCTTAAACAGGATACATCCTGGTTCCAACCTGCAATTGTGGTTGGTATATTTATCGGAGTAATCATAGTAATATACACCTCGATAGATTCCAATTCATCAAGCGGCGGAACGGGCGGAGGCGGTTCAACAACTCCTCAATAGAAAAGTGGCTGTCTAAAATGAAAATATTTGCCGGAATATTTTTTTTATTTGCGTGGATTACATCTGTTTTCGCACAAGCGATAAATCCTGTTCCTGTCGAGGTATTCTCTGCTGGTTCATTCGAACGGGCTTCACGCATATATATTGACAAACAAGGTACCGTCTACGTGCTCGACGCAGGCCGGAATATGGTCTTTTATTTTTCTGATTTAAAAATTAATCCAAAAAGTACAGGCGGATTCGGATGGTCGGCAGGATCTTTCGACAATCCTACGGGAATAACTACAGACGGCATTAATATATATGTGTCTGATTACGGGAATCATCGCATACAGCGGTTTGACCGGAGTTTTAATTATATCTCCTCGTTTTCAACACGCGATACTTCCGGTGCAGTCGATATGCGCTTCGGCTATCCTCTGGATATTTCATTATCCGATTTGGGCGATTTATTTATTTTGGACGGTGAAAATCTGCGTGTCCTGAAATTTAATCCTCAGAATTTCTTTATAAGTTCATTCGGCGATGTAGAGGCGGGAAAAGGGAAGCTTCAGGATCCGGTGCGGCTCTTCGTAACTACGTCTCGGGTCTTGATCGGGGAGCGGTCACGTATTGCTGTCTTCGACTATTTCGGCAATTATATTAGTGCTGTCGGAGAAGGCATTATTGCAGGACTTGCCGGATTTGCGCTTCTGGAAAATGGTTTCATTGCCGCATCAAGCGACACACTGCTGTGGTTTTCTAAAGAAGGAGTGCTGCAAAAAACTGTTCCGCTCAGCCACCTGATCACAGGAAATAATATCGAAGGGATTCAGGATATTGCATGTGTCGGAAATCAACTTTATATTCTTTCACAGAAAAGACTGCACATCTTTGACATCGGTGAATAAATAACCAGTTTCAATTCTTGATTTAAGTCTTTTATTATTCTATTTTCATTTTATTACAAATTCAGTTTTTCTACGCATTTTTTTTTGGAGGGAGTTCACATGGCATCAAGAAGTATCAACAAGGTTATTCTTATTGGAAATCTGGGACAGGATCCTGAATTAAGGTATACCAGCAGCGGTGTCGCTGTTGCATCGTTTTCTATGGCAACCGGCGAATCCTGGAAAGACCAGGACGGCAATGTTCAGGAAAAAACTCAATGGCATAAACTTGTTGCTTGGAGAAAACTCGCTGAAATTGTCGGTGAATATTTGAAAAAAGGCAGCAAAGTGTACATCGAAGGACGCATTCAATACCGCAGTTATGATGATAAGAACGGTATGAAAAGGGATGTTACAGAGATTGTTGTTGATCAATTGTTAATGTTGGATTCAAGAGGAGGCGGCGGACAAATGAACGGTTCCCCGGCCGCTTCAGCCCAGCAGCCAGCGGAAGAGTCAGGTGCTGATAAAGTAGATGATCTTCCGTTTTAAAAATTAGAATTCTGTTGTTTTAGAATTTTTATAACTACTCATTGAATTTATTTTGCAGTGGAACTCCTCTGGAGTTCAGATAACCTTGGTTTTTCAAAATTACAAATGTGCAATCCCTGCCTGCGGCAGGCAGGTCTACGGGATTGAAATTGTGAAGACTAATTCTGTAACGACTCCGTAGGAGTCGCATGTTTATAACTATATAACTAAAATAAAAACACGGAACTCCGTCAGGAGTTCAACGATTGAATAATTTGATGAGTAGTTCCAATTTTTTTTGTTCTTTTAATACTTGCTCTGGTGTCCCGATCAAAAACTTTGACCGGGATTAAAAGGGAATTTCGTAAATCTTTTTTTGATAATGCGAAAGCTGCCCCGCAACTGTAATTCCGATTCTGCCTAAACAGAATTGCATCTTCAAGCAAGAAAGCCACTGTTCGCCAAAGCGGATGGGAAGGCGAGCTGAAGATCGGAAAAGCCAGGAAACCTGCCAG
>JAFGLB010000144.1 GCA_016928255.1 Bacteroidota bacterium | reverse complement strand
TGTCCGTCTCGTTTTGATAATACGAGACGAGATCACGCTCTGTGCAACAGAACGGACTTCTATCGGGAATCTTAAAATAGCCTACTATGCGTTCTTGCATTCCTTCACACTTTACAGTATTTTATAGAAGAACCGCTGCGGTAAGGCCGCTCTGTCATCGGTTGGTGCCTTGGATTTTCTTTCATCCGGATCAGGTTTAGAGAGAACTTGAAACAGTTCAACGGCAACATAATTATGCGGCATATTTTTGAACAACAGAAGATGTTATTATGACAAATTACAAAGATTTAGGCCTGGTTAATTCGAGAGAATTATTCAAAAAAGCTGTCAAAGGCGGATATGCCATACCGGCATTCAATTTCAACAATCTTGAACAGCTGCAGGCAATTATCGGCGCATGCGTTGAAACAAAATCGCCGGTTATACTGCAGGTATCGAGCGGTGCAAGAAAGTACGCCAATTCGACTTTACTTAAGCATCTGGCAAAAGGCGCTGTAGATTATGCGAAGGAATTAGGATATGCGATTCCAATCGTTCTGCATCTCGATCACGGCGACACATTTGAGCTTTGCAAATCGTGCATCGAATCCGGATTTTCATCTGTTATGATCGACGGTTCGCATCATCCATACGATAAGAACGTTGAACTTACAAAACAGGTTGTCGAATACGCGCACAAATATGATGTAACGGTTGAAGGCGAATTGGGCGTTCTGGCCGGTATAGAAGATGAGGTTTCAAGCGCAGTAACTCATTACACGAAGCCGGAGGAAGTGGAAGATTTTGTCAAGAAGACCGGCGTAGACTCTCTGGCAATTTCAATCGGGACGTCGCATGGTGCAAACAAATTTAAGCCGGAACAATGCACGAAATCGCCGGACGGAGTGCTTCTGCCGCCGCCGCTGCGTTTTGATATTCTTGAAGAAGTCGAAAAACGCATTCCCGGTTTTCCTATCGTTCTTCATGGTGCTTCATCGGTTCCAGTTGAGCTTGTAAAAATCATAAATGCTAACGGCGGAAAGATGAAAGATGCGGTCGGTATTCCGGAAGACCAGCTTCGCAAAGCTGCCAAGTCGGCTGTGTGCAAAGTGAATATAGATTCCGATGGTCGGATTGCAATGACTGCGGCTGTAAGGAAGACACTTATGGAGAATCCTGCTGAATTCGATCCGCGCAAGTATTTAGGTCCTGCCCGTGATCAACTCAAAGCGCTTTACAAACATAAGGTTATTAACGTGCTCGGCAGTAATGATAAAGCATAAGTAATTTTTTATAGGTGAATTAAAATCCCGCTTCAGGCGGGATTTTTTTTGTAGAGTCCAGCGCCTCGCTGGACAATAACAGCGATTCTTACCTTTTCATCGTATGATAAATCATACGGCTGTCTACCACAAAACCCTCCGGGTTAAAAACCTTCTTCTAAATCCTAACAATAATTATATAAGGATTATTTCGCCCCTATGGGGCTTATTAATCTTCTTCATTACAACTATAAATATTTCGTCCCTACGGGACTATTAAAATATTTCTTTCCAGCTCCGTTAGGAGCGTAATATTTATAGCAGGAGAATAGAAAAAATTATTCAGCTCCATAGGAGCGGCATAATGATTAGACGTTAATAAAATTGTTTGATAAGGTTTCTTATGCTAATACAAAACGAACCTTCGGAAGGTTTTAATAAGATTTCCGATTTCTTCCTAAGTTGATCGAAGATAGAAAACGGAAATCTATCCTCCCCATTCTATTCCTTCTTCATAAGCCAATCATGCAATAATTTGTCCTCATCGTTTTTATTCAGTGCAGTATGTTTTTCAGACATATCCAGATTCTTGAATATTTTTTTTGCACGCGCGCGAAAGGCGGGAGTGGTATAAGGAAGCATTTGAGTTACATGAACATGCAGCTCGTTCAATAAATCAGGCTCTTTTTTTGCAATGTTGGATATAACGGTCATTGCCAACACCTGGGGAGCGATTTCGGATTTTGTATCCGATATAAAATTAAAACAAATGTTAACGACAATTCCTTTCAATGCTTTAGGAATTTCCACAAATTGCAAAATGCGTATGATATTTCGTTGGACAGCACTGTGTGTGTCCGATTCCTTCAGTTTTTTTACCATCGGCTTAATCCAGGGTTTGGCCAGCTCGGGATGCCGCTCGCAGCAATGACCGAGCACCCAGGCAGAACGCTTGGATATTTCCTCGCTGCCGTAGAGGAACCAGTTCATTAACTGTTCACAGCGTTTAGGATCAGTTCCTACCCAGCGGACAACTTTTTCAACCTGCTGCTTGGAACGGAGACTAAGGATTTTCGATTCTATTTCCATTAAAAGACAAAATGCCGAGAAATTTCTGTTTGGTCAAGAAAAGGGCTTAAGGATTTTTCTAAACCTGACAAAAAAAGGGACGCTCATTGCCAAATTGAACGTCCCTGTAAATTTTTTCTAACCTCTATCTTTTATTTCGATTGTTTCATCATTTCTATATCTTCCAGCGGAAGCATCGGAAGTGGTTTGCCGTTATGCTTCAGGCGGAACTTCAGCAATTCTATTACCGGATCGTTTAGGACTTTTGTCTCGACACTAAAGAATTTTGGCATTATTTTGTCGAAATTGAACAAACCTTTTTTAGGCAGTTCGACGATTGTTACTTCCTGACATTTTGGAATTCCTGCGTGTTCTTTGGCAATGTTGATTGCAGTTTCCAGGCCGCCGAGAACATCCACCAGGCCATTTTGTTTTCCGTCAAGACCAGACCATACACGGCCTTGTGCAATCGGTTCTACATCGCTGCATTTATCTTTCCTGCCGGCAGTAACTTTATCAACAAATTCTTTATACATAGTTTTTATCATTGATTCAACACGAGCACGTTCGTCTATTGTGAGATTTCTATCCGGAACAGTCAATCCGATAAGCGGAAGGGTCATGCCGAATCCGAGATCTGCATGATCTCCGACTTTCACATAATCAGTCGATATTCCTAAGGAATCCTTTAAGCCTTTATTGTAAATCCAGCCGCCAATAACGCCGATCGAACCGGTAATAGTGCGCGGTGCTGCAACAATTGTATCGGCATACATCGACAGCCAGTAACCGCCGGAACCGGCAACGTAACCTTGTGAAACAATAACCGGCTTTTTGCCTTTAGCTTTTTTCATAACTTCGGCAATATAATCGGAAGCCACCGCATCCCCGCCCGGGGAATCTACACGCAGGACAATAGCTTTGACTTTTGGATCATCGGCAGCAGATTCAAAATCTTTCACAAGCTTGCGTGCTGTAATTCCTTCATCCATATCGCATTCACCCAACGCGTAAATGACAGCAATTTGCGGCGGTTCGCCCCAGCGGCTGTCATACGGTTGTTTGAATTTCAGCAATGTTCCGGCATTGACAAGATTTCCATCGCTTCCTGTTTCGTTTTTAACAAGCTCTTTCATCTTATCCCACCGGCCAAGCGAATCCACCAATCCATTTTCTTTTGCCTGCTGTGCCAGGAAAACCACTTCGTTATTAATAAGTCTGTCGAATTGTTCGGATGTCAGGTGTCTCGATTCGCAGATATCCGATTTTGCAATTTTGTACCAGTCATCTACAATCTTCTGTCGCTGTTCACGGTCGGCCTCAGACATTTTATCGCGTGAGAGCGCTTCATTAGCTGATTTATATTTGAAGAAGCGCCATTCATCGAATCCGAGTCCGATTTTATCGAGTGTTCCTTTATAGAAAGTCCGACCCATCCGGTAACCTTCCAGGAAGAATGTACCCATCGGATCCATCACGATTTTATCTGCAATCGAAGCGAAATGGTACAGGTCAATATTACCCCGGTCGATGAAGATAAAAACTTTTTTTCCTGCAGTTTTGAAATCTTTCAGCTTTTCACGAAGTTCCCAGAGTTTTTCAGCATCGGTTGTCCAGCCGGAAGTGTTTATTGCAATTCCGGATACCGACGGATCTTGTTTTGCAGCTTCAATATCCTCGATCAAACCTATTAAGACCTGGGAATCGTCGAAAAGCGTATAGCGCTGGTAACTAATATCTCCCGGCTGATTCATCTCGACGAATTTGTCCTTGCATGGAAAGAATTTGTCGATAACATTTCTATCGTACGCACCGAGACGTATACCGTATGAATTATAAGTATATTTCTGTTCGCTGCTGTAATGAGCTTTTGTTTCAACGCCGGCATGGCCGAGGCTGAATTGAACACCGAGTGTAAATGCTTCTGTATTGAAATATCGGCCTATAATACGTACACCGGGAACAGCTTCAACCGCGACTCCGGCGCTCCACATATCTTCATCAAGCTGAGGAGTCCGGTGCATAACGTAATCTGCAAAAGCTGTAACAAGTTCATTTCCGAACGGTCGTATTGCAATATCGCCTGCAAGTTCGTATCCTTTTGTATTTATTGCATCGGTGTAGGTAATGCCCGCTGATGTATATGGAGTAGGCCTTATTAAAGTGCCGAAAATGAGGAGACTGGATTTATCAAGCAAAGGATTATCTGTTTTTGTCCATCCGTAAGCCATACCGCTGCTGATTGTCCTGTCCCCGCCGCTTAAGGATATTCTGTAATCGGCTGCATAAATGCCGTCGATTTTTTGGCGGGTCATACCGAATCCGAAATTAGGAACGGCAGCGAAAAGTCCCCACCGATGAGTCGGATCAGTTCCGTCATTCCATGTTACTAACAAATCGGGATGCCGGAGATAAGAGAGCATAGCCGGATTATCGTATCCGTATAATCCGTATTTTAAAGCTCCCGGGGAGGCGAGAAGGAAATCGTTTCGTTCATGGTAAGGTGTTATAGCCGACTGTGCCGCAGCTGCACTGTAAATACCTAGCGTAATCACCAATATAGCAATAAATCTTTTCATTATATTTCTCCTGATTGTTTGAAGCAATGTGTTAGTTTACGATTTAATTAATACAAAAGTTACAAGAGGGTGAATTTTTTAAGTTATTTCTTCGAGGTTTAAATGCATGCCAGATTTTGAATAGTGTCTCAGTTTGGTGTTATTAAAAATTTTTTTTCATCTTAATAATGATCACCTTAGCTAATTCCAAAGTAAGAGTATTCCGCCCCTACGGGGCTTGAAATGTTTTTACCTATATGATCTATAAATATTCCGCTCCTATGGAGCGGTTTAAACAAAGAAAAACAGTCCCGTAGGGACGTCGTATTTATAGATTTGAATACTATTAAAGTGTAAAGCTCCATAGGAGCGACATATTTTTTTATAGTAAGACACTGCAAGCTTTTGCATGGATGGAGAATCTTGATTATTATATCGTCAAGTTTATCATAGAAGGAAAAATGAAATGAAGAAGATCCGTTATGGAATTATCGGTTACGGCATGTTTGCAGAGCGTACAATTGCACCGGCAATAATTGCTTCGCAAAATTCGGAATTGGTGGCTGTTCAAAAGCGTTCTCTTGATGCAGCGAAGGAAAAAGCAAAAGCTTTAAAAATTCCATACGCGTTTGATTCTGCCGAAGCTTTGGCAAAACATCCTGATGTGGATGCAGTATTCATCGTTTCGGCAAATTCACTGCACGGTCCCGAGACGATAACGGCAGCCCGGGCGCATAAGCATGTTCTGGTTGAAAAACCGATGGCTATGAACACTGCAGAAGCCGAGATAATGATCGAAGAATGCAGAAAGAACGATGTAAAACTAATGGTAGGGCATATGGTGCGTCTATCGCCTCTTGTTATCAGGATTAAAGAGCTGATGAAAGCAGGAACGATCGGCAAGATAACCTTCATCAAATCCGAATTTATTTATCCCGGCAAATTATCGCACAGAGGCTGGCTGGTTGATCCGAAGATTGCAGGAGGCGGCCCGGTTTTCGATATCGGCGTGCATTGTCTGGATACCACGAGGTTTCTTCTCGACGATGAAGTGGTTTCGGTTAAGAGTCAGCTTGATCCGGTTCATTCCTCCGGCAGAACTGAATCCACGGCCCAGCTAGCAATTAAATTTTCGCGCGGAACGACTGCAGGAATTTTATGCTCTTACGCAGCTCCTGTCAGGCGGGCTTTTATTGAGGTCATCGGTGAAAAGGGCATACTGAGTGCGGAAAATTTTACGTTAAGTGCAAATACATTAATACTGAAAATATCAATTGTTGAAAACGATAAGATTGTCGAATCGCGCGAAGAGACATTTGTTGTGCCCAATTTATACGAGAAAGAGGTAACATTGTTTTCAGATTGTATTATTAATAATACGGCATCGCCGATTCCGTGTGAAGAAGGATTGAAAAATCAACGCGTGCTGGATGAAGCGATAAAATAAAATTCATATTAAACCTTATATAACAGGCATTTAAGGAGCATGTACAATGAAACTTCCGTCACTCAGCCAGCTCATCAAAAACGCGTCCGATACATTTGCACGATTTCCGTTCGCTATTTTTTCAGCTATAGTCGGAACCGGCGCAGTATTGGTGATAATACAGAACGATATATATGCATATAAAGAAATTGAATGGCTGAATAATATTTGTGCTGTTGCGTTTCTCGGCATTTCAGTTTTTACTGCCTCGCAGCTTATTGCAGAAAGAGAGAATTGGAAATTTGGCCTCTCGCTGGGAATAAAACTGATTCTAACGTGCCTCTTTGTCCTTTATTATTTTTTACTGCCGCAGAATATATTTCAATCGGAATCGGTTCACATCATCAGATATCTGCTTTTTGCTCTTGCCGCGCATCTTTTTGTTGCCATTGCTCCGTTTAAGGAAAAAGGGCATATCGCTGGATTCTGGGAATTCAACAAATCACTTTTTCTTCGTTTTGTTACAGCCGCGTTGTATTCCGGAGTATTATATGCAGGCCTGGCAATAGCTCTGGCAGCGATACAGAATTTGTTTAACGTAGATATTAAAAGCGAACGGTACATACAGCTGTGGTGGTTTATTTCTGGAATTTTCAATACATGGTTTTTTCTCAGCGGTGTTCCAGCCAGATCGGATATTGCGAACGATAATATCAATTACCCAAAAGGGCTGAAAATTTTTACACAGTATGTGCTGATACCGCTCGTAGTTGTATATGTCTGTATTCTTTATGCGTATATGGGAAAGATAATTATTGAGTGGGACTGGCCCAAAGGCTGGGTGGGGTACCTGGTGTTAGGTTTTTCTATTACAGGGATTTTTTCGCTGCTCTTGATTCATCCAATAAAAGAATTTTCGGAAAATAAATGGATAGCTGTCGTCTGGCGATGGTTTTATATTGTCTTGATTCCTTTGACGGTTCTGCTGCTGCTGGCGATATGGCGGAGAATATCGGAATACGGAATAACGGAGAATAGGTATTTTGTCGTGGTGCTCGGATTCTGGCTGGCTGCCATAGCGCTGTATTTCCTGTTGAGTAAAACGAAAAGTATAAAGGTTATACCGATAAGCCTGTGCATAATTGCGCTTCTTGCCTCGTTTGGTCCTTGGGGAGCGTTTAGTATTTCCGAGTCCGGCCAGTTGAAGCGGCTTGAAGAAGTGCTTTTGAAAAATAATCTTCTTGTGAATAACAAAGCACAGAAAGCCGAAAGCGAGGTATCGTTTGCAGATTCCAAACAGATCAGTTCAATTATAAGTTATCTTGTGAGAACACATGGAACAGGCAGTCTTCAGCCGTGGTTTGAAGAACGGCTTGATACCGTTCAGACAGAAGGTCGGATAAACAGATGGAACAAAATGCAAAAAAATGCTGAAGACATAACGAAAATTCTGGGAGTGCGTTATGTACACGAATACGAGCGCGAAGAAAACGAAGAACAAAGCAGGTTTTATTCTTTTCATTCTGATTCGCAAAATGTAGTTCAGCTTAAAGAGTACCGGTATTTAATTCAGGGTATTAATTTATCCTGCACAAAAGAAATAAACGCCATGCAGATTGGAACTGATACATGGAGTATTTCGTTGATATCCGATTCGCTGCAGGTGCTGTATCTGCACTCCTCAAAAACAGCAGAGAATATTTCAATAGACCTGACAGAAAGATTATTTTCTCTGTATAAAAATCATGGAACAAACGAATACGGAAGCATTGAAGTCCCGAATGACCTGTTGATTTTCGATAAAACAAGCGGCACACTCCGGCTGAAAGTATTTATTCAGGACCTGAGTATTAACGTTAAGGGAAGAAAAATATGTTCAGCGGGAATGAAAATGGATATTTTAATGGCGGCAGGAGACGGGCAGAAGTAATCATTTTGTCAAAATTTTTAGGGGAATATATTTAAGGCCGGGAACAATTTTGTTTTGTTTTCGTCTATTATCATTCTTTCAATTTATTTCTGTAGTAAAAAATTTGGATGAAAATAAAGTAAGTTCTTGAAAAAGTGCTGATTTTTCATAAAATTACAGCACTTCAAGTGATCGAATATTCTTTACACAATATTATTAATGTAAAAAAAATATGGCTATAACAGTCCGAAACCTGACAAAATACTACGATACCGCGAAAGCGGTAAACGATATTTCTTTTGATGTGAAAACCGGTGAAATCCTCGGCTTTTTGGGTCCGAACGGCGCCGGTAAAACCACAACTATGAAAATTATCACCTGCTACATGCCGCCGACTTCAGGAAAGGTGGAAGTAGAAGGATTTGATATTGCCGAGCATTCATTCGAAGTGCGGAAGAAAATCGGATACCTGCCCGAAATGAATCCTCTTTATCTCGATATGAATGTGATGGAATATCTGAATTATTCTGCACGTCTGCATGGATTAAAAGACTCACTGCTCAAAAGCAGATTGAAAGAAATGATAGATGTTTGTGGTATAGCTCCTGTCAGGCACAAAGACATAGGCGAGTTATCGAAAGGTTTCCGTCAGCGGGTGGGACTTGCACAAGCAATGATTCATGATCCAGAAGTATTGATTCTTGACGAGCCCACAAGCGGCCTTGATCCCAACCAGATAGTGGAGATACGGAATCTTATTCGCCAGCTCGGCCGTGCAAAAACAGTTGTGCTTTCCACGCATATTCTTTCCGAAGTACAGGCGACCTGTGATCACGTTATAATTATTAATGACGGGGCAATTGCTGCGGACGGAACACTGGAACAGCTGCAGCAGGATTTCAGGGGTTCAGAAAAAATTACGCTTGAATTGAAAACGCCTTCGGGCAGCAGCGTAAATGCAATGACGGATATTTATCCGAAGTTTAAAGAAATATCGCATGTGGAATCGGTCGAGTACGGCGGACAGGAAGGCGATACACATAAGTTCTCTATTCATACAATTAAGGGAAGCGATATTCGTGAGGAGATTTTCCGGCGTGCCGTTGCCGAGAAATGGATTTTATTGGAAATGTCGCGCAAAGCGACAAGCTTGGAAGAAGTATTCCGCAAATTAACAACCGCTGAATAGCCGGATTGTAATCAACACAGGTGTTAAATGAATAAGAAAAATATAATTAAAGCAGTGCCAGATTTAAGCAACACGGGCATAATTTTCCGAAAAGAATTAAGCTCGTATTTTAACTCGGCCGTTGCGTACGTTGTGATAGTCGTTTTTCTGGCCATTAT
This sequence comes from Bacteroidota bacterium, assembly GCA_016928255.1. Classification (GTDB taxonomy): domain Bacteria; phylum Bacteroidota; class Ignavibacteria; order UBA10030; family UBA10030; genus Fen-1298. Next base: position 845 of record JAFGLB010000144.1, on the reverse strand, counting down.
CGGCTGGTTTTATGTGAACAGTATTTTTTTGGTGAATATCGCATCGCTCAGGATGATGTTCGAGTTGGTACCGCTCGTCTTTTTATTTGTTGTGCCTGCAATTACAATGCGTCTGCTGGCCGAAGAAAAGAAAGCGGGCACAATTGAACTGCTTACAACAAAACCGCTGCACGATTGGGAAATCGTAATGGGCAAGTTTTTTTCAGCCTGGGTACTCATAGGTCTGGCGCTGGTACCGACACTTATCTATTATATTACAGTTGCGTTCCTGGGCGATATCGACAACGGACCTGTCATTGGAGGTTATTTGGGATTGATGCTGACTGCCGGTGTATACGTGGCTGTTGGACTTCTTGCATCAAGCATTACGGAAAACCAGATTATTGCATTTATTGTAGGTCTTCTCCTGATGCTTGCGTTATTTTTGATGGATAAGACGCTGATATTCCTGCCTGATTTTGCATCCAGCATTGTCGAATATATCGGTATCGATTATCATTATTCCAGTATTTCACGCGGTGTAATTGACAGCAGGGATATTATATATTTTCTTTCAGTAATAGGATTTTCATTATACCTGACAGTTGTATCGCTTGAGCGGCGTAAGTGGTGACCATTTATTTGAATGTTCAATATTTTGAAAATTGATTTGTGACTTCTATGAAAACAAAAAAATCTCAGACTATTTTCCGTGTATTTTTGGTGCTCGGCATACTGATTTTACTGAATTTTATTTCCGTGCGCATTTTTGGCCGGCTTGATTTAACCAAAGCAGGTGTTTATACTCTTTCGGATGCGAGCAAAAATTTAGTAGGCAATCTTGACGACCGCGTTACGATAAAAGC
>JAFGLB010000143.1 GCA_016928255.1 Bacteroidota bacterium | reverse complement strand
TAGTAGGCTATTTTAAGATTCCCGATAGAAGTCCGTTCTGTTGCACAGAGCGTGATCTCGTCTCGTATTATCAAAACGAGACGGACATTCGGGAATGACACATTTCTTTTTTGTCATTCCCGCGGATTTTAAGCCCGTTTCGATATTTATATCGAAACGCGGTCTCGACAAAGTCGGACGGGAATCTTAATATAGTTAATAAGGAAATTGAAATTAGCCCACTATCAATTATTACTTTTTATTTTAAATCAATGTCTATTACCCTCAGAAAAGCTGAAAAGTAATAAAAAAAGTCCATCTCTCGGGAGAAAGATGGACTTTGAATTACTTACATGCTAAAACTATGCTTGTTCTTCCTCGGGTTTCTTGCGAAGTCCCATTGCCAGTCCGATAATAAGGGCAATAATTACTATAGCAATACCTACATATACTATCGGTGAGACCGGCGAAACTGCAGATTCCCAGTTATCAACGGCTTCTTCAATCTTCGCCGCCTGCTCCTGCGTCAGTTTTCCCGATTCCAGCAGAACCGGCAGCCAGGTCGTCTTAATGTTATTCTTCCAGACATTATCGTTAAAAGTGTTGAATTGTTTTGCACGTACATCTTCCGGATCTTCAGCCGTGTTCTTTATTATCTCATCTATATACGAAGTGAAGTTTGCAGTAAATTCATCGCTGTTGTTGAAAGCTTTAAGCGTTACTCCGTTCTGGATCAAAATTGAATTAAGCGTTCCCCAATTGCTTCGGTCAACTTCGCCTGACCATACATTCAACAGCGAGTCAATTAACACAATCTCTTCTGTCTTCTTTTTACCTGATAAATATATATCCGCCAGTTTCGGTCCAACGCCTTTCCATTGGCTTGTGAACTGACTGTTCTGACGTGCAATTTCTACATAATCAATGGGAGTGAGTTTGGTTGATCTGAGGAAATTCAAATTGTCTTCAATGGATTTTTTAAGACCGGTAAATACATTTTTCCTCTCGAGCTTTCCGTACATAGACTGCTTCTCTATATCAGTCATATTTGCAACATTCTTGTCGTACTGTAAAAAGAGGCTGTCTACAAGCGAGAAAATTACTTCATCCCTTTTTATCAGATTTTGTTTTAACCTGTTAACGACCATTCTTAAAGAATCAACCAGGGAACCCTTGCCGGTCATTCTCTTTATCATGCTAGATAACCGGTCGTTTTCTCTGTCAAGGCTGTCTACTTTATTCGAGAGCACAAGAACCTGTGCTTCCAGTTCCGCGATCCGTGCATACTGCGTTTCAATAACTCCCAGATCGTTGCGCCGTATCAGCAGGCGGCCTCTCAGCTTTTCAATTGACTTCTGATAATCGTCCGGATAAAGCGCCCTGTCAAGAAGATCTTTCTTATCCGCGTATTTTATTTCGATATCATCTATCATAGAGTTTATCTCGACGCAATCCTGAACGGTTTTTGCCGAATCGGCAAAAAGTGCAAGTTCTTTTAAAGACTGTTCGAATTTGTTTACTATTAATCTTTCCGAAGCCTGTCTTGCATATACAAGACAAATACTGCTAAGAAAAAGAATGAATATAAGCAGTTTCGTTTTCATTTATTTTCTCCTTCTTGAATTCCATCGGTGGATAACAGAATAGCAGGTTCATTCTCTTTCTGTTCATTAACCAGCTGAACCAATAAACCTTTCTGATTGAATGCCGGTGCTTCGAGTCCCGTTTCAGATATTTCAATCTTGTTTTTGAGTTTTAACGCTCCCTCGTCCTGGGTAAACACATATACATTTTTAAAGTCTTTTGCAGTAATAAAATAAAATCCATTCTGGTCGCGGATAACATGCATTAAACGGTTCGTGACATTAATGGAATCCTGCAGTTCTTCAAAAAGAAGAGGTTTGCTGTTGAATGATACCTGATACCGGGATATCTGAACGACTCCGTTCGCATTCGGGGCTGCTGCTACTTCAATCGGCCATGAAAAATCCGCCGGCTGAAGCGATAAAGACGCGCACCCTGCTATAATGAATGCAAAAATAAGACAGAACGTGGTTTTCATATATTCTCCTGTTAGTTCATTGATTTTTACTGGGCATAGAAAAGCTGCTTTGCCAATGTAACCAACCATTATAAAGGATTCAAGGGTTTGCGCTATTCAAATTCTTAAAATATGTTAATTGTAAAATGGACAAACTTGAAATTGTTGCGTTAAAAGACTAAAATATGACGTTCTATGTTCCCTGAAAAATTGCATTTTAATTACTGGATTTATAAACTTTGTCTATTCCAGCCACAGATTCAAGCTCTGCAACTTGTTCGATTGCTTCAATAGGCAAATAACAATAATAAAAGAAAAGAACATCTCTGCCTGTCCATTTGATACTTCCCCCTTGGGCTTCAATAAATGATTTTCCTTTTTCTTTTTCAATCTTTATTCCATTTCTTAAGATCTTGAATTTGATACCATTCTTTTTTAGTTCGCTGATTTGTGTTCCTTTTAATTGAATTAAGATAGTCGAAGTTAACTCATTCTTTTTTTGTTGAGATTGTTCAATCCCCCATAATTTTAATAACTTTTCTAGAATAGCTTTTTCTTCAATAAGATCACTCAAAACTACTTCAACTTCGGCAACACCATTTTGGATAATTCTTGCCCCTAGCCTAGTATTGTTATCAGTACGTTGTGTCTGGGAAATTGCAATATTCAAAGATACCAATCCGACAAGGACCGAGGCAATGATTGATAATGTTCGTTTCATTTCACACCTTCCTCGATCGCATTATTTATTTCCTTTTTTTGTTCTACCTGTTTTACTGTGTCTTGATGTCCTCTAAAGGATTAGGGATTGCAATTACTTTATGTGGGTGCGTTTTTTTCCATTCTTTCACCTCTTTCATTTTCGTTATCATATTAGCAAATCTCGGTATGACTGTAACATCGGTTATAGATTTCTTAAGAACTTTTATAAAAAAATCAGCATCTATACGTTCAAATTCTACTCCTACTTTCCCATTTTGAATGGGAACTTTACTTTCATGCAAATAGCCGGTTAAATCTTTGTTTTTAATAAAATAAATCGCCCTTTCGTTTAAGGCATAATCCTTTGATGAACTATAATCTATTCTTAGTTTTCCTATTTGCCCGCCTAGTTGATTAAATGTGAATTCGTTAGTTCCCACCACACCTTTAATTGTTTGGAGTATTTTAAATTTTATTGCTGTATAAATATCTTTTCTACCTTCACTACTGTCCCATTTACATTCCTTTGATACTACTTGTGCCTCTATGATTATTGACGAATTTTTTACTTCCTCTTGCCAGAAATTGGAAAGATATTGTTCAATTGTATCTTGTTGAGAAAAAGCAATACAAGGTAAGAGCATAAGAATAAGCATACTCAATTGTACAAAATGTCGTACAATTGCGGTAAGTGCAAAAGACGAACGAAATCTTATTATAACGCCTTTTGCTTTTTGTAACGACCTTCTAATCATAATCATATGAACTCCTCTCTATATTAGTAATCAAATATGGATTCTATAAAACAAAATTTCTTTTCACTCAATCAACACTATAAAACCGAAATCAATAAAACTTTAAACGTATCTTATTCTCAACACTCGAATGGAATACTTATCACCACCACATTACACCACACCTGTTGGGTGAATTATTGTAATCAGGTAAAGTTTACCACCTTGCTTTATTGGAGTCAAGTCCTTTTTTGAAAAGAATTCCGGAGGACAGATTTCCGATTTCTACCTTTGCTCAAGCTTGGGAAGAAATCGGAAATCTTTCCTGATTAATTTATTCCAAATTTCAGTACCTTCTATCCATAACAAACTATTACTTCAAGTTAATCTGACTTACCGGAGCTCTTATGGCAAAATACAAAATTGCACTGTTACCCGGAGACGGAATCGGTATAGATGTGCTTGATGCTGCAAAAATCATTTTTGATAAAATTAAACTTGATGCGGAATATATTTATGGCGATATCGGATGGAAATTCTGGTGCAGCGAGGGCGATGCCTTCCCGCAGCGCACTATTGATCTTCTTAAAAATGTCGATACAGCTTTATTCGGCGCAATTACTTCCAAACCGGTGAAAGCGGCGCAGGCAGAATTAATACCCGCTCTTCAATCAAAAGGATTGACATACCGGTCTCCAATAGTCCGCATGCGCCAGATGTTCGATCTGTATTTATGCCTGCGCCCATGCAAGGCATATCCCGGCAATCCTCTCAATTTCAAAGAAGGAATCGATCTCGTGATCTTCCGCGAAAATACTGAAGATCTATACGCAGGCGTCGAATTTTATCCGCCTCCGCAGGAATTGATCGATGCGCTGGGTAAAACTTCAAAACCGTTTGCTGCGTTTTCAAAACTCCCGCCTGACCAATATGCAATCTCATGCAAGATTAACACAAAAGCCGGAAGCGAAAGAATTGTCAAGGCCGCATTTGATTTTGCACGTATAATGAAACGGAAAAAAGTTACAATAGTTCATAAAGCAAATGTAGTGCGGGCGAGCGACGGATTATTTCTTGAAACCGCAAAGGACGTTGCAAAACAATATCCCGATATTCAAACCGACGATGCAAATATAGACGCATTGACAATGTGGCTGCTTAAGAATCCGTTTAACTACGATATTATCGTTGCGCCGAATTTATACGGCGATATTATTTCGGATCTCTGTGCGCAGATGACAGGAGGACTCGGTTTCGGCTGCTCCGGCAATATCGGCAGTAAACTTGCAGTATTCGAACCCACACATGGTTCCGCTCCAAAATACGCCGGGCAGTATAAAGTAAATCCTATCGCGACAATCCTTGCCGTAAAAATGATGCTGGACTGGCTCGGGGAAAAAGATAAAGCCGTGCAAATAGAAAAAGCTGTAGCTGCCATCATAAAAGACGGAAAAATACACACATACGATATGGGTGGTAATGCCGGTACGCTTGATATGGCAAAAGCTATCGCCGAGAGAATGTAGACCTTTTTAATCCGATTTCCTTTTTTATTCGGCACACATAGGAATAATCTGATACCAAAATGGGGATACTCTCGGTATCAATTCTCATATAAAACATTAAATTGCATACCATAATAATTAGGCAATTTTAATACTTTAACAATTCACAAATTTTCTCAAGGAGTTCTGTTTATGAAAAAATTTTTAAAACTTACACTTGCAATTACTGCCATGCTTTGCGTATTCATGATTAACGGATGCGATGAAGACAGCAATCCGGCAGCAACGCAAAATGTTACACAGATAAATGCAAACGGTTCTCTGGCAGCCACTTCAAGCACGCAGGCGTCCGGAACCTTGGTAATCGCCGATCAAAATGGAAGTCCGATTACCGGACTCACCTCGCAAAATGTGACCGTCAACCTGGTCTGGGGCAACATGGCTCAAACCGGAAATTCGGTTACAGCAAACGTTCTTATCCAAAGTGTATCGCAGTCAGGAAAAAATATTGCAGTAGCAATGACGATGGACTATAGCGGAAGTATGGAGAAATATTGGAATTCGACTCTCGGCGAGTACCAGCAAATTATTGACATGGAAAACGGCGTAAAAACATTTGTTAACGCATTAGGAACAAACGATATTTGCGAAATTATCAAATTTGATTCTTATGTAGAAGTTTTCCAGACATTCACTAGTTCAAAACAAGCTCTTATACATGCAGTTGACAGTTCCGGATATTTCGGCGGCAGTACCGCTCTTTATCAATCAATTTATACAGGCCTTGAGGATTTAGACGGAATATCTTCCTCATCGTATGCACGGGCTGTAGTTGCTTTCACTGATGGCGTAGAAAATGCCTCATCCGTGAATTTCAATACAATGATTCAGAAAGCAAACCAAAATGCTATTCCGGTTTATACTATCGGTCTCTTTGATTCAACACTTCATACAACACCTCCGGGACAGTACTCCGGCGGTGAAAGAACACTGGTCGAAATTGCAGATTCAACAGGCGGTTTCTATTTCTATGCACCAAATGCAGCACAATTGGCCCAGATATATGGCAGCATCAGCGGTCAGCTGGCAAATGCCTATACCATCACAATTACATGGCCGACAGCTACCCTGCCCGCATCTGGAACACTTGTTACAGCTCTGATCACGGTGAATTACAACGGATTGATTTCTCAATTCCAGCGTGATTTCATTATGCCGTAATTAAGTTATTTATAGGTTTCATTTAAAGCCGATGCACGAAAAATGCACCGGCTTTTTTGTTATACCATTTTTATATCGTTGCAGAATAAGTAAGGACTTTATATATTTATCTACAAGTGCATAGCTTATCGTTTTAATAATTCTGAGTTTAAATAATTCTTTTGAGTTTTAAAAGCATTTCTTTACTCAATATAAATAAATCTAATTATTCATTTTATCCACTTTTTGGAATTCATATGAAAAATATTAGTAAATCATTAGAAATATTATTTTTCTTTCTTCTTATAACCATTCCTCGACCAATTAGCTCACAGGAAATTAACAACGAAATATCCGAAGAAATTATATTAGAAATACCTCCAGTTAAAATTACTCGTTACGAGTATGAAAAAAACCTGAATGAATATATAAATAACTATAAGAATACGAATGAAAAGCAGCCTTCTGACGAAGAAATAAAATTATGGCAAAAAGACTTTATTGACAGGATGTATTTATTAACCGAGCTGTATAATAGAGGTTATGATAAACGACAGGATGTAATTAATGCTGTAAATAGCATGGAACGGATTATTTTAACACAGGATCATGGCTTGGTTTACAATGAGTTTATTACAAAAAAAATCGACGTTTCAGAAGAAGAAATGGAAAAAGAATACAAATATTACGGAAAACACATAAAAGTTGAACGCCTAATATTTCCCGATTGGCCGTCTTATATCTCTGTCCTTGGTGCCAATGTACAGATAAAAACAAAAGAGGATTTCAGTATTGCATTAAATAAATGTAAAAACGTACCTAAAGTCATATATGATACTTCAGAGATAGTATGGCCTTTTACAGGTTTTGATAATATCGCAGAAGCAATATATGGTCTAGCAAAAGATGATATTATGCCAACGACACAGATGTCTGATGGAATTCACCTTTATCATGCAGTTGATATTAATTATTCAGAGAAAGAACCATATGAAAAAATTAAACCTTTAATTCGAATGGTTCTAGAAGAACAGGAAAGAAAATTATTGCATAATGCATTCTATAATAAGATATATTCTACAGTAAATCCGTTTGTAAATGAGGGTGTATGCAGCGGTTTTATGAAAAAGTATAATATTGATTTATTCAAAGAATTCGATGAATCCAAACGAAGTAAATGTCTTCAAGAACAGTTTAAAAATATCCTTAAAGACACAATTCTTACTTATTCAATTAAATCGTCAATTTCATATTTAACTGTAGAAATATTCCTAAATCGCTACTCAGCCGGAGTAATGCTTACCATATTTAGTAACACTGGTGATTTAATAAACTATCTATATAAATATGCTGCAGAAGAATATATGTTAACATTGGCAGACTCTCTTGGTCTTCAAAAAAGTGTGAAATATCAGCTTGATAAAAAGAATTATATGAATAAGACTATTTTAGGATTTTATGAAGCAAGAGAATTAATGCCACGAATAACAGTATCTGATGAAGAAATTGAAAATTACCATAAGAATAATCAAAGGGAATTCTTAAGCGGCGAAACCGCAGAAATTTCAGTGTATAAATTTGACACTGAAGAAAATGCCAATATTGGCAAGATGAAATTAATGAACAATCCAGAAGGTAACCAGTCGGGTGGAGTCGTTGAAACTCAAATAAAAGGATTAAAGGTCGAGGAAAAGAACATCTTAATTAATCGAAATAGTAATGCGTATCCTATTGACATCCTTAGTTCAATATTTAAATTGAAGGATGGTCAATATTCTGAACCTATAAAGCTTCAAAATGATTTCATAATTATCCAAAAATATAAAGAGATGGGATTTAGAACAAAACAAATTGAAAAAGGGAAAGAAGATATAATACAAAATATCAAAAAACAGAAATGCGATATAGAAAAAAATGAAAAAATTATTAATGCAAAAAACAAATATAAAGCAAGAATGAATAAGATAGTGATTACAAAGTAAAAATAAAGTTAAAAACTTAATTTAACAAAGCAATTCTGTGGTGGTAAAGTATTTAATTCTACCACCACAGAAAGCATTGATTACCAGGAAATATATGATGTAGCTTGTGCCCCTCCGCCACCAGAAGATACATTAACATTTGTCCATAATTCAAGACAAAAACCATATGGAGCAATAAAAACGCCATTATCATCTTTATTAACTGCCGAATAGTGTCCGCTATTGCTAACAGAAAGTTGTTTTGATAAAGCACTGCCTATAAACGCATTTGCTGTTGTTGTACCCGGTTGCATGTTAAATGTAGACAGTGAGAGACTCCAATTGATAGTAGATCCAGGTGTAATATAACCACTAACTTTTACATCAGATGCATACCCTGGAACATATCTTGAAACAGAAGAGACTACACTACCGTGGGTTGGAGGGAGAGGTTCTTTTGTAATCACTATATTAGTCCAGATCAAATCTCCCATATAGTAATTATTACTATTATCTAACCATACCATCCTAGTTGTTATTGAACTTGTTCCAGGTGCAACGGCTGTATAATATGCGTATATTGGGCGATTTTCTCCCGGCGGAACAGTTACTATAAAGTGCGAATCGCCCAAAATTGTAAGGTATGTCTCATATGGACAAGAAAAATCACTGTAATTAAGCGGAATTATGCCCGATACACTATTTTGATTCCACGGAATCGTAACACTTAGTGCACTAGGTGTGCATTTTTTTGGGTTACCACTATATGCTTCAGTAAAAAAATTACAGAGGAAGAATACAATAAGAGACAAAATCTTTGTTTTTTTCATTATTATTCCTTTTTTAAAATTGTAAATTTATTGTTTACTTAAAACCTTTTTGCATTACTCTTAGTTCTTACATATATGTTTAAAAAGGTAAAATGGTGCTTATTGATAGAATTTTTTCAATCTACCACCATTACATTAGTCAAATCCACACTGGCACCACCCCCTTTCAAATCAAAACATTGCGGTCTGATGATTAGGTTCATCTGTAATAACCATATTAATTCCTATGGTTAACAAACAGCACCTAATAATTACTTCGTTATATAATAAATTTTATAGCGCGTAAATAAAGAGAAACTGCTTCGCCCCAAAAATTAATGCTGGCGCATACTCTTAACAACAATTGTAATAAATAGATTCACTAGAATCAAGCATTTTGAGCTTTAACTAAAAATATTTTCAATTATTACAGATATTTTTTTTCGTCTTTCTTTCAAGCTCAGCAAGTGCAAGCTTATAATCTATTATTGCTCCTAAATTGTCCAACTTTGCATTCGTTAATTTCAATTGCATTTGAGAAAGCTCAAAACTGGTGATATTACCTGACTTAAACCTTTCTACGCTGATAAGGTAGCTTTTTTCCGCGATTTTAACGCTTTTTAAGAGAATTTCCACTCTCGCCTTTGCTGAATTTATTTTATTTACTGTTGCATAAACGTCTTTAGCAATTTGGTTCTTCTGATTTTCATTCGAAAGCTTTGTTGCTTCATAAGCTGCCTTTGCCGATTCAACTTCGAGCGAGTTTTTTCCCCAGTCTAAAAAAGGAACTGAAATTGTAAATGAGACACTACGAGAATCCGCAAAGTTGTTGAAAATATTCTCCAGAATATTATCGCTTTTATTCAAACCGTACGTTGCATTTAATTCGGCTTTTATCGTTTTTCGCGAATCTACCTCGTCTATTGTTATCTTGCCTAACTCAAGATCAGATTGGGCATTTTGCAGTTCCGGACTATTTTTCAACGCATCTTTAACCGAATCATCGGCGTCTAAATCAACCGGTGAGTATTCGAGTTCTGCAGTAACATCTATAATTTCATTAATGTTTAATCCAATTAAGAGTTTAAAATCGTTTTTTGCTGCTTCATATTGCAGCTGTACATTCAACAGTTCGTTTTTACTCGCGGCAAAATCCACGTCCAATTGTAATGCTTCAACTTCAGCTATCATTCCATCATTATACTTTTTTATTGCAGTATTATAGGATTCTTCTGTCTGTTTCACTTTTTCTTCTGATATTTCAACACTTTTTTTGTTTTTATACAAATTATAAAAAGCTACAGTTACGCTGTAAATAAGATCTCTTTCATTTTGCGAATACCTCCTCTGAGCTTTTTCCTGGTTAATTTCTGCTCTCTCCAAACTGGTTCGCTGAGAGTTAAGAATAAACAATGGCTGCCGTAATTGAATGCTGATATTTGAAAAGTAATCTCTTGTAGTGCCGGTCATTCCGCTGAACTGATCACGTCCAAATAACGAACCGGTTATATATAATGATCCGTTGGTAAACCATATAGGCTGGTTGATACTCATTCTGCCTTCAACTGTCGTATTTCCAATCGAATAAAACTGATCCGAACCTGATAAAGGATTGAATTGACTGGATAGAACCCTATTATATCTGGGTAAATCAAGGTCTACATTCAACGTCGGTAGTAAACCTTTTTTTACGGCCTGGAAATCTTTTTGTGAACCTAATAAAGAAAGTTTTGCGGATAGAATTGTATTGCTTTTTTTCAATGCAATCGAAAGTGCATCATCAATTGTTAAAACTGTCTGAGCCTGAACATTAACCGATATTAGAACAAAAAGAAGAAAAAAATAATATCTGCTTATCATTAACATGCCTAATACTATTCTATAAAATCAAACTCGAATTATTCATATCGCAAAGATTCAATCGGATCCTTTTCAGCTGCTTTTTTTGCCGGATAAATACCAAAGATAAGTCCTACCGCAACTGAAACAAAGAATGCCAGCACAATCGAAATAGGTGAAATTGCAGTCCTCCATTCGGCATATCCGGTTATTAAAGAAGTTAAGATAAAACCGGTAATAATACCGACTATACCGCCTGCAATACTTATTGTCAATGCTTCATATACAAACTGGCTTAGAATATCATATTTTGTTGCGCCAACCGCTCTCCTGATTCCTATTTCTTTTGTTCTTTCCAAAATATTAGCAAGCATAATATTCATTATTCCTATGCCGCCCACAAGAAGCGAAATACCCGCAATGGCTCCCATTACAACATTGAAAATCCTCTGTGTCTTCTGCTTCTGTTCGAGGAGCTGTTCAGGAACAACTACTTCATAATCAGTTATTCCATAATGCCTTCTTTCTAATATTCGTGAAATTAGATTTTCAGCATGCAATATAGATGCATCATTTTTTATTTTAACAATAATCTGATCAACCGATATTTTATCGTAATTTTGACTCGGATTAATCGAAGAAAAGAAAATATTTTTCGCCATCGCACCCATCGGCATAAAACCAGGAGTATTATTGCCTAACTTATAAATAATCGTCGTCAGCGGAATATATATATCCTCATTGAAGTCTCTTAATCCGAGAGATTCAATTCCTGAAGATGCAACCTTCTTTGAAGCCATTACTCCAATAACAGTAAACCATAAATCGTCTATTTTTATCTGTTTTCCTAAGGGATTTTCCAGTCTAAAAAGCTGTTCCTTAATTCCATACCCAATTACACATACATTAGATTGATTGTCAATATGAATATTCTTGAAGTATTCACCTGTTAATAATCTTGCATTATTTATTGATACATAATCAGGATATGTGCCTATTACTTTTTTTTCGAGCATAGACGACTTAAATATTATTTTTCTTGTAGATTCTCTTTGCGGAGAAACATATTCGACAAATGGATTCAATTTTTTTATTGAAGCCGCATCATTGAGATTTAGACCCGGTGAAAAAGAGGCTTTTGATCCGCTATTAAATAGTGTTATCGGTTTTTCTCGAATAATAATATTATTTGTACCCAAGAGTTCAATTTGTTCTAATGTCTCACGACGTGCACCTTCTCCTATCGACATCATAGCTATAACCGCTCCCACACCAAAAATTATTCCCAGCATGGTCAGAAAAGTGCGAAGTCTATTGGTTTTTAACTCCTTAAGACCAATGAAGAAATTTTCATGTTTTTTCATGGTATTTTTTGAGCAGGAGAGGAATAGTTTACATTGTTTTTATTGCCGTTTGCAATTTGTTCCGTTTCCATATAAGGATCCACGAGTGCAACTTCGTCGCCTTCCTGCAAACCTATTACAATAACAAAATCTTCGCTTTTCTCGCCTAATGTTATTTCTTGCTCATCGAAACCTAAACCACTTTTTACGTATACAATATTCTTGTTTTCTTTTTCAAATATGGCTTCGTGTGGAACAAATAATTCCGATGGAATTTCATTTATAATCATTTTGTTGCTTGTAGTCATTCCCGGCCGTAATATTTCCGATGGCCTGTCTATAGAAATGAGTACTTCAAAAACCTTAATACTGTAATTTGATTCTTTGTTCTTGCCAATAGATGCTACGCTTGAGACTTCGCCGGTAAAACTTGAATCCTGAAAAGCGTCTAGCTTGACAATAGCCTTTTGTCCAACTCTGATTTTACTAACATCAACTTCATTTATATTCGTTACACTCTCTATTACTGATAGATCAGGCAATGACAAAATTTCCGCTCCCGACCAGGGAGTATCTCCAATCACAAATTTTCTCTGCTGGTTCGAAAAGTTTATACCATAGACCACAATACCGTTTGACGGTGCTTTCACTACTACTTGACTAAGCTCGTTTTTTGCCCTCATAAGATCATTTTGCATCTGTTTGATATTGAGTTCTGTCCTGTTTAAGTCCGATTTGTTGGTAATTATTTTTGAAGCATATTCCTGTTTGGTTCTCTCAAAACTTAATTTGCTATTTTCAAATTCAAGTTTTGCCTGTCTTTGTGTTGCCTGTGCTTCATATTTTACCTGGTCGAGTTTTATTTTGGCCTGTTCAAAACTCAATTCCGCGCTTCTTACTTGAGATTCCATCTGTGCGACAGATGCTTTGTGATCTGCCAGCACTTTTTCCTTATCCATGAGGGCAAGTTGAAGTCTATCCTCTGCTTCCTTAAATCTTGTAATCGTCTCGGTGGGATCAAATTTACATAGTGTATCACCCGGCTTAACATATGTACCTTCAGGAATCAAATAAGTAATTTTTATACTACCCCGAACCTGAGGCGCCAATATTGAAATTGAATTCTTTGCTCGTATCTCGCCGCTTTCAGTAATTGCTATGGTAAAACTACCTCTGCTAATTTTGTAAATTGGAACATCCGCGTTCGTATCTGGAACTAATATAAGTATTAGCAGAATTATACAAATAAAAAGCAGTATCCAAACAATTTTGTTTTTTGTCCAGTGCGGAAAATTATAACTATTCAAAAATGTATTGAGCATGATCAAATACTCTTTTTTACATAATTATTTTGGAATCAGCGAGATATACTTGCAATGAAGATTGACCAGCAGTTATTATATGAAAAAGTATTTAGAGGTGCAATGAATTAATATCAAAATAATTTTACTTAATTCATCATCGCGATTCAAACAAAATTTCGTGCATTTTGTTGTTTTTAATGCCTTCCGCTTTTGAACAAAATTATCTTATCATGGCAAATAAGAAAACATCTTTATACCTTATCGAGGTTCCTTTTAAACGAGATGGCAGCAGAAAACATTGTGTAAAATTCATCAGATAAGGGGTCTTGTATGAAAGCCACAACCATCCTGCGAAAAGCAATTATGAAACGACGCGCCGTCGTTGTACCCGGTGCACACGATGCATTAAGTGCACGCATTATTGAAAAATGCGGATTCGAAGCAATCCAGGTTTCCGGTTACGGCCTGGCCGGTTCCGTTCTCGCAAGACCCGATGTGGGCCTGGTTCAAATGAAAGATATTCTCGATATGACATGGAATATCGTACAGTCTGTCGGCATTCCTGTAATGGCAGATATCGATACGGGGGGCGGCAATGCAGTTAATGCAGCATGGATTACAGAACGGCTGATTCTTATGGGTACTGCAGGGATGAATATTGAGGATCAGGTTTTCCCAAAACGCTGCGGACATATGTCCGGCAAAGAAGTCATTCCCGCTGAAGAGATGGCCGGAAAAATTCGCGCCTGCGCGGAAGTCAGGAAAGAATTAGATAAGGATTTTATTATCAATGCCAGGACGGATATATTCGCTGCAGAAGGATTGGATGAAGCTGTACGCAGATGCAATTTATACCTTAAAGCCGGCGCGGATCTGGCATTCATCGACGGCATTAAAACAAAAGCCGATATACAGCGCGCTGTTAAAGAAATAAAAGGCCCGCTTTCCGTAAATCTAATGGACGCGATCTCTGGAATGAAAACAGAACTGATTCCAATTCCCGAACTGGCAAAAATGAGAGTCGGACGGGTGTCTATACCTGTCGCTTCAATTATGGTAACTCACAAAGCACTGATGACTTTCTTCACTGCTCTTAAAGCATCGCCGACAGGAATTATGGCGGGACAAACGCAATGGGTTTCATCTTTTGAAGAATATACAGATTTCGTCGGATTAAGAGATTACCGGTCGATGGAAGACAGGTTCCTTCCCAAAAAACAAATAGAAGAAAAGTATCACGGAAAAAAGAATATTGTCGGATAATAGAATCAATAAATTCAGGAATCACTTTTTAATGTGTTCAATTTCAATCCACCAATACAGGAGATAACCAGATGGCGGGATTCTATGAGCTTAATCATAAGGGAAAAACTATTTTATGTTTAGATATCGCAGATCTTAGAATCAATGACAAACCGGAATTAAACAGACTTGTAGAAGAAGCAAAAAAGAATATCAGGCAGCAGCCGCCAAAATCAGTACTAATAATTACAAATGTAAAGGAAACAAAATTCGATACGGAAATAGCAAATACAATCAAGGAATACGCCAGACACAATACTCCTTATATTAAAGCCAGTTCTCTGGTTGGTGTTTCCGGATGGGCGAAGATAATTTTAACCGCTGTCAAAACAATAACCGGAAGGGACTTTCACCTTGCGAACACGGTAGACGAAGCAAAAGAGTGGCTTATCAGCCAGTGATGAAAGATTTCGCCAAATTTCCGATTTCTATCTTTGATTAAGCTAGATATGATAGATTTCCGATTTCTATTTTTGATTAAGCTCAGTTAAGACAGATTTCCGATTTCTCTCTATGTTTAAGCTAAGGAAGAAATCGGAAATCTAAACAATAAGGTAAATATATGACTCGCCGAAAAATACAATTTAGCGCAGATAACTATTATCATATTTATAACCGGGGAAATCGCAAACAGCGGATTTTCTTTGAAGACGAAAATTATGATTTCTTTCTGCGAAAATTGCACAAGTACTTTGACCCTGATGGCATAGAAATTATTTCTTATTGCCTCATGCCAAATCATTATCACCTGATTGTATATCTTTCAAAGGGAACCAATTTTTCAGCAATCATGCAAAAGCTTACGATTTCTTATGTCAGATCTATAAATAAATGGACTAGCTCTGCCGGCCATCTCTTTCAAAGCAATTATGGCGCTCTGTCAATTGATGACTCAGCATATTTAACGCATGCATGCAGGTATATTCATCTTAATCCTGTCATTGCACAATTAGTAAAAGAACCGCATGAATGGCGGTATTCTGATTACTCCGACTGGATAAATTCTATCACATCAACGAAATTACCCGCTCATCGGGTTAGAGATGAATATTTCAGCAGTGGCATTGAGTATAAAAAATTTGTTCTCGATTATTTGAATGATAAAGAATTAGATAAAAAATATTTAAGCGAATTAGAGCTATTGGAAGATGTACAGTGATGATAGATTTCCGATTTCCATCTTTGCAGAAGATTTCCGATTTCTATCTATGGTTAAGCTCAGGAAGAAATCGGAAATCTTACTAGATTAGGAGGTACTAATGGGAATGACTATTGTTGAAAAAATCCTGACCCGCGCATCAGGATCATCGCCGGTGAAAGCCGGAGATATTGTTGAACCAAAAATTGATTTGGCAATGTCGCATGAAAATTCCGCGCTGGTAATAAATCAATTTCTTCAAATTTACGAGGGGACCGGCACAAAACCGAAAATCTGGAATCCTTCTAAAGTCAGCATCATTTTCGATCACCGTGTTCCGGCAGAATCTCCCAAAACCGCTTCCAATCAGAAAAAGATCCGCGAATTTGTTGCCGCAAACAGAATTACTAAATTCCACGACATCAGAGGCGATATTGGCGGCATCTGTCATCAGGTTCTTCCCGAGAACGGCTATATCCGCCCGGGTTCAGTCGTTGTCGGCACCGACTCGCATACAACGAGTCACGGCGCGCTCGACGCTTTTGCATTCGGCATTGGTGCAACCGAAATGGCCAGTGTATGGGCGCTTGGTTATGCAGTAAATGTCGAGGTACCGGCAACGATAAAAATAAATGTTACGGGTAAATTTAAGAAATACGTGGGACCGAAAGATCTGATTCTTTATATAATCGGCAAACTTACTGCTAAAGGCGCAAATTATAAAGTAATAGAATTTCACGGACCGGCTATAAAAAAAATGTCCACTTCAGGACGATTGACTATTTGCAATATGACCGTTGAAGCGGGAGCAACAGCCGGTATTGTTCCGGCAGATAAGGAAACCGGCCGATATCTTCGTGAAGAAGCAGGAGTGAAAGGGAAAATTCCTATCGTTTCTCCCGACGATGATGCAGTTTACGAGCAAATTATAGATATTGACGTTACTGACCTCACGCCGCAGATTGCATGTCCTCATACGGTCGACAACGTGAAACCAATTAAAGAAGTAAAAGGCATAAAAATTAATCAAATCGTTATAGGTTCGTGTACAAACGGAAGACTGGACGATTTGGAAATCGCTGCAAAAATTATTAAAGGGAAAAAAATTGCACGCAATGTGAGAATGCTGATTTTCCCTGCTTCGGCGCGGACTTATAATCAGGCATTATCTAAAGGATATCTAGGAGAATTTATGAAAGCCGGTGCTGTTGTAATGAATCCCGGCTGCGGCCCCTGCCTTGGCGTTCACGAAGGTGCTTTAGGCGACGGAGAAATTGCACTTTCAACGACAAACCGTAATTTTAAGGGACGGATGGGAAATCCGAAGTCCGAAGTATACCTTTGCTCGCCTGCAGTCGCGGCAGCTTCGGCAATTAAAGGATTTATAACTGATCCGATGAAAATGAATTATTGACCGCAAATATTTCAATATCATAATTTATTGCTTGTTCCTTACTACAACGGCAAATATATTATGAGAAATATAATTATTTGTAACTACTCAGTGAATTTATTTTGCAGTGGAACTCCTCCGGAGTTCGGATAATCTTGTTTTTTCAAAATTACAAACGTGCAATCCCTGCCTACGGGATTGGAATGGTGAAGATTAATTCTTTAACGACTCCGTAGGAGTCGCATATTTGTAACTATAACTTAAATAGAAACACGGAACTCCGTCAGGAGTTCAACGATTGAATAATTAGATGATCAGTTACAATTATTCGATATTTTTTTAATATCTCCTCCCCTTAAGGAGAGGGGCTTTTCCTCTGATAAAAAGTATTTTTGTACATAATTTGCATATTTAATTTGAGATTTATTATTCAGATTTAAGGAGAATATTATGTCACAAGTTATTTATAAACTTGGCGATGATATTTCAACCGATATAATATATCCGGGACGTTATATGGCTACCGTGCTCCCAACAGAGACACAGCAGTTTGCCTTTGCCGATATTAAAACATTAAACGAAAAGCTTAACACAAAGCAATTTACTCCGGGGAGTGTCATTACTGCAGGGAAAAATTTCGGCTGCGGTTCATCGCGTGAACAAGCAGTCTCGACACTTAAAGGATATGAAATTATTATTATTGCGCGTTCTTTTGCACGCATTTTTCTCCAGAACAGCATCAATCTCGGACTGCAAATCATAACCTGTCCTGATATTGAAGCGAACGAAGGAGACGAGCTTGATGTCACTGAAAAGGAAATAATTAATAAAACCAGCGGCAAATCATTCCGCATAGAACCAATGCCGAAATCGAGGCAGGCAATAATTGACGCCGGCGGTTTGATTGCATATACAAGAAAAAGAATAATGGAGAAACAGAGCCGGAGAGGATAGATTTCCGATTTCTCTCTTTGTTTAAGCTAAGTAAGAAATCGGAAATCTTATATTCAGAAAGACATATATGACAATTCAAAAAGAAATTACACTAGAAGCTCGCAGACGCGGATTTCACCTTGTCACTGAAGAAATAGTATCGCAGATTCCCGAATTGGAGACAATTCAATCCGGATTACTGCATATATTCATAAAACATACATCTGCGTCTTTGACACTGAATGAAAATGCCGATTCGACAGTCAGGTCGGATTTTGAAAGTCATTTTAATAAAATTGTGCCGGAAAATGCGCCTTATTATAAGCACGACACCGAAGGATCCGATGACATGCCGGCACATCTAAAATCATCGATACTCGGCAGCAGTGTGTTAATCCCGGTTACGAACGGAAAGCTGAATCTGGGCGTTTGGCAGGGAATTTACCTTTGCGAGCACCGGAATTACGGAGGAGCAAGAGAATTGGTGTTAACACTTACAGGCCAATGACCTTTTATCCGTAAAAAAGTTATTCAGGCAGATAGTATATCCTGGACTATTTCTTTTATAGTCGAAGCATTTAACAATGATTTCGACATTACTATAGCACCGTCGAGCGTCTTTGACTCTTCGTTTAATTCTTCGGAAGGATAATTTGTTATTATCAGGGCGGGAATATTAATGTTATTACTGCGCATTCGCCTGACAACTTCAATCCCGTCGGGTCCTGGAATAAGATAATCTGTGATCAGGAGATCAAACTTTTCCTGCTCCAGCTTTTTTAACGCCTGATCCCCGTTGACACAGAAAGTACAACGGAAACCTGCTTTACGCAGGATCGACAATATCAATGTGCGATAGGAAAGATCGTCTTCTACAAAAAGGATTTTTTTTCCTTGCGTTTGCGGTGACATTAGTTCTCTCAAATGGAGAATGTTGGATTTATTTCAATTTTATATTATTAATATATAGATAACTTTATTCTGCCTTAATTTCAATAGAGATATATCCCTGCATTAAGAATTCTTCAGATATAACAATCCCATTGCAATCATCGTCATCCAGCCCATTACCTTTACTTCACCCTGCATCAGCTTTTTTTCCGCTTCTTCTAGTGTTAATTCAACGAGCTCCATTTCTTCCAAATCATCGATAATGGGTTCGCTAACTTTACGTGCATGAAGCGCAATAAAAAGATTTCCGCTTCCGCCGCCGTGATTTCCGTTATTCGGACAGTTGCCCAGCCGTATCCATTCCGCCGCTTCACATCCAGTTTCTTCCTTCAATTCACGCTTGGCCGCCGCAAGGGCATCTTCACCCGGTTCAAGATAACCGCCGACCGGTGCTAACGATGTCCCTTCGACTGCATATTTAGTCTGGTGAAACAGTAAAAGCTTTTTGTTCTCCGTTACAGGCAGTACAAGCACATAATCCGGCGAAACAACCCATGGCCAGTCATAAAGTATTTTACCGTCAGGCAGTTGGATCGTATGCTTTTCGACTTTCAGGAATCTGCCGAGATTGAGAATCAATTCCTTTTTTAATGTCTTCCATTGTTGCATTACTTACTCGCGTATTAATGAATTTAATAAATACTCCGGTCATTTATACTATTTTTTTATCTTCGACTAAATTTACAAACCATTTTTCGAATTACCTATTTTAAGCCGGAAGAATATTATTCACAAATTGATACAAACGTAATTGCGTTATCAGAATATTTCATTAACTTATTAATGTAGCGTAGAGAAGATAAAGTGCCACGATTGCAAGGTTAATAGCCGCGACCTTTAGGTCGTGGAATTTGATAAATTTAATAGAGCGGGCTTTAACCAAATAAAATTATTGTAAATGGGGTTAAAACCCGATAATACTTTTGATTTTTTAATCCACGAGCTAAAGCTCGTGGCAATAAAGATTTTTTTCCTGCAAACTGCATAACGTGAGCAACTTATATATATAAATATGGCTGCCGGAGTACAATAAAAATTGATGCTGCTTCTTTCTTAGAATAAATCTGCATTTACTGCATACATTTTCAAAAAATCTTCAATGAGGTTCTTATGAAATTCTTCCAGATAGCTATCTCAGCCATTCTCCTGGTTATCGGATCTTTCTTTTACGGGTGCTCCTCCGGTCAAGTTTTCAAAGATAAACTGTACGGATATATAAATTTCGATACTGTTCAAGCCGGTCAATACGATACAGGGAAGATGTGGACGTTTGATTTTCCGCCTATAGAATATTTTGAAAAAACGTACGGTTTTTCCCCAAGTAAAGAGTGGCTTGAAAAAGCGCGTCTTTCTGCACTCAGACTTCCGAACTGCACCGCATCGTTTGTATCCGAAGACGGATTGATTATGACAAATCATCATTGTGCACGTGCGGCATTGGACAGCGTAAACAGGGCAGGAGAAAATTTGATCGAAGCCGGTTTTTATGCGTCCACACTCGAAGAAGAACGCAAATCAAACGGTATTTATGTAGATCAATTAATAGTAATGGAAGATGTTACAGTTGAAGTTCAGCAGGCCTTTGAAAGCGGTTCAATAGAGAACGAAAAGATATCCAAACGTTTAAAGAAAATTCAGGAGATACAGGACAGGTATGCGGAAAAATATAAAGCTGCTGCTCCGCAGGATTCAACGGTATTCAGAGTAATTTCTTTTTATAACGGCGGAAAATTCTCGCTGTACGGTCATAAACGTTACACCGATATCCGGCTTGTTTACGCACCGGAAGAATCCATGGCATACTTCGGCGGAAATGCGGATAATTTTACTTATCCGCGTTATGATTTCGACTGCGCTTTTTTTCGTGTATATGAAAATAATAAACCCCTGAAAACAGATCACTTTTTCAGATTAAGTCAAAACGGAGCCGGCGAAGGCGATGCGGTTTTTGTAATCGGGAACCCCGGCACCACGCACCGTCTCAAGACGGTTGCACAACTTGAGTCTCTGCGCGACTTCGATTACCCGAAAAGAATCGAAATTCTGCAGAGAATGAGTGAAATATTTTCTGCACATATAACGAAACATCCCGAAAAGCGGATAGAGCATCTAAACACAGTTTTCAGTATCGAAAATTCTTTGAAAGCAATTAACGGATATCTGGAAGGACTTAGGAATCCATTGTTAATGGCCAGGAAGATAGATTTTGAAAAGAAATTCAAAGAAGAACTCTCAAAAAAACCCGATCTGAAAAAACAGTACAAGAATTTATGGAATGATATCGCAGGGTATCAATCCGAACTGCAGGCCGTAGTCCCGGAGCTAAATGCATTAAAAATGCAGGGGCGCCATTTCTCAAGGTATTTTTCACTTACCAGCGATCTGATAGATACATTAAAATTTTCACCGGGAACCATTTCGGAATCCGCCAGAGATAAATTTTGTTCCGCAGAATTTGATCATGAACTGGAGAAACAACTGCTTGCTCTCGGGCTTAAAACCATGAAGGATGAACTGCAGGGTAAAAATGAAGCTTTTGAAAAATTAATGAGCGGCAGGATTCCCGAACTGGCGGCGGAACAGCTGTCACGCGAATCATTTCTTGCATCAAAAGAAAAGGCCGAATCGCTCTTGGCCGAACCGCCTGACAGTATTTTAGCGAAACCGGATCCAATAATGTCGTTCATCTTGAAAACACGCGGACACGTAAAGGAACTTCAGAGAAAATACAGCGATATCTATGAAAAACTTCAGGCATCCGTGCAGGCACTGGGAAAGGCAATGTTTGAAGTGTATGGAACACAATTCCCGCCTGATGCCACCTTTTCACTTAGAATTTCGGACGGCAAGGTAAAGACATATGAATATAACGGCACTGTTGCACCGCCGGTTACCACAATCTACGGATTATACGACAGATATTATTCATTCGGCAGGCAATATCCATGGAATTTAACTGAACGCTGGATGTATCCGCCTTCGTCATTTAAGATGAGCACACCGATTAATTTTATATCGACAAACGATATTATCGGCGGAAATTCGGGCAGTCCTGTTATTAATAAAAATCTGGAAGTTGTCGGATTGGTTTTCGACGGCAACATAGAAAGTCTGCCCGGCAGTTTCATTTTTGATGAAACAAAAAACAGGGCTGTGTCGGTACACAGCGCCGGCATACTGGAAGTCCTCGAGCAAATTTATCAGGCCAAAAGAATAGTGAACGAACTAAGATCAGGAAAAATCACACAATAGAGATCTACGGATCCCGAATTATCCCCGCGGATGGAACGACTTATGGGCTTCCTTTAAATATTCTCTGTCGATATGGGTATAAATTTGTGTCGTTGAAATATCGGCATGGCCGAGCATTTCCTGAACAGCACGGAGATCCGCTCCCCCTTCCAGCAGGTGCGTAGCAAAAGAATGACGGAATGTATGAGGATGTACATTCTTTTCAATTCCCGCCGCAGCAGAATACCTTTCCACCAGTTTTCTGATCATATCTCGTGTTAACTTCGTTCCTCTTACATTGAGAAAAAGAAAGTCCTGCGATTTGCCCGGTTTAGCCAGGTGAACACGTGTTTGTTTTTGATATCGTTCGATCCAATCTCTCGCTGAACGGCCTATCGGAACCATTCTTTCCTTTGATCCTTTACCAAAGACAAGAATCATTCCGTCTTCAATCATCAGATTCGACTGCTTTATAAAAACCAGTTCTGACACGCGGATACCCGTAGCATAAAGAGTTTCCAGTATTGCGCGGTCGCGGATTCCGAGTCTGCTTGAGGTATCCGGCTGATCCAGTATTTTATCGACCTCAGCTATGCTTAGAAC
The DNA here is from genome assembly GCA_016928255.1 of Bacteroidota bacterium. Lineage (GTDB taxonomy): Bacteria > Bacteroidota > Ignavibacteria > UBA10030 > UBA10030 > Fen-1298. Next base: position 1,024 of record JAFGLB010000143.1, on the reverse strand, counting down.
CTCAGGCAGATTTTTTTCCTGTTTCGGCGATTCGATTATTTGTGTGGGATCATCCTTAATAATTTCTTCGCCAAGAAGATATCGATGAAATCCACGTATAGTCGAGAGAGTTCTTGCTATGCTTCTTGCCGTAAGATTCTGCTTATACAGCAATCCTAAAAATTGACCGACATGTTCTTCTGTAACATCCGATGCAGTCTGAACTCCGGAGCCGTTCAGGTAATCTCTGTATTTGTCAAAATCAAATTTGTAGGATATTAGTGTCTGCGAAGAAAGGTTCTTTTCCAAACGAAGAAAATCAAGATAGGTGTGAATTTGAGCATCAAGTTCCGTCTTTACAGATTTCCGTTCAGCAGCCTGTTTTATTATAAATGACTTTTTCCTCATCGAAAATTGATACTTTGCTGTGGTAATCAAAAATCAAATTACATTGATTTTTTTGAAGTCGCAAGGTATACGCCGGAGAGCAGTTGGTACAGGTTTATCTATTTTGTTTAAAAACTGAATGTTATAAAAATTATTTCTTTACAGCTTTTAACTTACTGCCGGATATTTCAAAAACACGGTCGAGATGTGAAATTTTGATCAAAGAAAGCACTTTCTTTTGCACGCCCACCAGTTTTACTATACCGCCGTTCTCACGCATTTTACGCTCTGCGATCAATAGAGCGCTTAAACCGCTGCTGTCGCAGAATTCCACGTCAGAGAGATCAATTACCAATTCTTTTTGCTGCTTTTTACACAGCAACAGGAATTCCCCTTTCAGTTCCGGTGAAATGGCTGCATCGAGTTTTCGTTCATGAATTGCCAGGATTGTTGCCGCCCCGTTCTTTTTTGTTTCAAAACGCATAAATAAATTCCGTCTATAATACTAAAACATATCCAAACAATTTAAAAAGTTTTTATATATATGTGTAATACCGGTTGTTGTTTTAGATTGATACAGCAGGTTGTAAAAACGATCTCCGTTTTGTTTTGCAAAACTAACGCGCAGAGGTGCATTGGATGCCCTGCAGAGAAACGC
>JAFGLB010000142.1 GCA_016928255.1 Bacteroidota bacterium | reverse complement strand
TCCGGATTCCAGATATGGGAGGGAAATGATTTCGGCGATTTTCAGCTGAAGAACCGCGTGGCAATTGATGGACGAATAACTGATTTTAATATTACGGATCTTAATAAAGATAATCTGAGCGACCTGATTGTTACAGTCAATCCGGCCTCTCTGCAGATCGCTGTCAATAATGGCGGTGATTCTTTTTCTGAATGTGTTGAATATGCGTGCGGAACAGATCCTCAAAGAGTCTTTACTGTGTCGGGACAAGAAGGATATTCCAGGGATTGTATCGTCTTTGAAAAAAACGCCGGACAGTTCATTGCATATTGCAACATCGTAAATATGAGCGGTTTCCATGATTCACTTTTAATCGCTACAGGTGTCGCTCCGGAAGAAATTATAACAGACGACTTTAATAATGATGGTGTCTCCGATATTGCACTTCTTAATGTTCAAAGCCGATCCGTTTCGCTTTATTTCGGCCAAAAAAATTCAGCTCCCTCCGGCCCGGTCTTTTATCCGTTAACGGAAAAACCTAAACACATTGTGTATCATTCATCTACAGATACGACTCTTCAATTTGTACTGTCGTTTCCGCAGTCGCATCAGATTTCATATCTGGTAATTGATTCTGCAAGCAATTCTGTGCTGAACGCTTTCATAGGAACTGAAGGCGATGCGCAGATAGTGGATGCGAGCCGGAATGACCGGCATCAGGCCGAATTTGTTACCTGGAACAGGAAGAGAACGGAGGGCAATTCTCTAAGATTTTATGAACAACTAGGCCAGACTACCTTTATAGAACGTTCGTTCCATCTTTCTAAGCCCGATATTCTGTTGGGAGCGGCGGTAACCGATCTAAACGGCGATAAATTTCAGGATATTGTTTATTTTTTCCAAACAGGAAACTCTTCAAAGGTCGAATTAGGTATTGCTTTCGGCGACTCCATGTATTCGATGAAGCGGAGCTTTATTTCAGGCGGAATACCTTTAACCGTCAATAAACAAATTGCTGTGTGGCTGGTCGATTTTGACAGAGATGATTTTTTGGATATGCTTATTCAGACAGGACCGCCGGATGAATGTTTTATGGCTGCCGGCGGGAAAGGAGAGGGCTATTTTACCGACGCTGTCAGGATCACAGATAGTCTTTCAATATCGGACAGATCCGCTGTTCAAATAACCGATGTGAACGGCGACAACCTTCCGGATGTTGTCATCGGTTCCCAACAGCTCGGCTGTGTCTATTGGTTCCGTAACGAAAATTACTGTAATTTCAGCAGTAAAGAAATTTTGTTCTCAGAAAAAGGATTCAGCCGTTTTGCCGTGATGGATATAGATGCAGACGGCGAGAAAGATCTGGCTCTTACATTTTCTAAAAAAGGATTTTTAAAAGTTATCAACGGCAAAATTCTTCAAATCCATTTGGAAACAGACGATCAATGAAAGGCCGGGTAAACTCTGAATGAAAATTTTATTTCCAAGATGCAGCAGGCTGTTTTATTGCTTTTTGATCATCGGCGCATTCTTGCTGCAATCTTTTACGTCTTTTTTACTTGCATACGCTCAGGATGTAAGTTCAAACCGGCAATTGACTGCAGAACAACTGCTTCAGAACCGTCGTTCAATAAAAAATCACCTGCATAATTTGGGAACCCCGGATAAACCCGTCAGCTATAAATGCGGTTTTGCCATCAGTGCAGCTTTGCATAATCAATGGAATAATTTTTCTTCACTTCAAAAAAAGGAAATCAATGCGCTTATTGCCGTACCTGAATTTCAAAAATCAAGAGCTATCGGTAAATTCCGGTTTTTATATGATACTACAGGCCTGAATGAACCGGCTCTTTTAGATGGAAATTACAATCGAATACCGGGTACATACGAAGAATATATTGATTCACTGGGCAGAATATTTAACGAAGTCTATCATGTTGAAGTTGAACTGCTGAATTATGAAGCCCCTCCTTTTGAACAAGGTGAATCGCATTACCGAGTTTTCGTTACCGATATGAGCAGTTATCCGGGTGCATACGGGTGTACAGATTGGGATTATAATCTGCCGCCGCTTAATTCCGACGGAGCCGCGCCGCGCTATCCATGCTTTATTGAATTACATAAGGATTTCAGCGAGTATCAGACAAAAGGGATGGATGCGGTGAGAGTTACGGCAGCGCATGAGTTTCATCATGTTGTTCAAATCGGATCGTACGGATTCCGGGACGGTGAAATCCCGATCCATGAAATTACCTCTACCTGGATGGAAGATGTAGTTTATCCGGAGGTAAACGATTACCTGAATTATTTAAAAGATTACTTTGAATATTTTTCAAACGGACTTTCGTTTAATTACTGCGATTTTTCTCATCTCGGCTATGAAAGATGCATCTGGGCGCATTTTCTCGAAAAACGATTTGACCGGGATATAATTCGTGAAATGTGGAATGAAATGAGAACTCTTACTTTTTTAAGCAGTGCGGACGCTGTATTATCAAACCGCGGATCGGATTTAAGGACAGAGTTTTCGGAATTCACGCGCTGGAATTATTATACAGCCGACAGGGCGGATTTAATTAATTACTATCCCGAAGGAGATCGCTATCCGCGTTTTCAGCCGCTTAAACAGTGTAAATTTATAAGCATATCGGGTACAGCGGGCGGAGATGTTTTTGCGCTTTCTTCATCATATTATGAATTCATTTTCGCTGCTGATACTGTCACGGCGATGGTAAGCAATGTGGATGTCAATGCTGCCATACAAAAAAACGGCATGACCAGGAGGGTGGATGTAGTCTGTTCTTCAAATATCCCTTCACTTCCTTATCAGGAATTTGATAACGGTTTAACGGCTAAAATTTTTGTTGAGGATACATCTTTATGGCGTTCTGTATATTCGGAAGGAATCCTGCGCGATTCAATTCCGGGTCCGGTCCGATTTGCAGTAAGCCTGAATGCCGCACCCAATCCCTTCAGGCTGGCGGATTCTAAACAACTGCGCCTCCCGATACAGGATAACACGGCCAGCACAGCGACAGTCTACTTTTACAGCTCGTCGCTGAGCCTTGTATTTTCGAAATCACTGCCGGTGTCGATTGCCGGGGCTAATCGCATAATAGAAGTTCAGTCATCCGATCTGGTTTCATATCTTTCTTCGGGTATTTATTTTGTGGTCGCAAAAACAAAGAAAAATGAGTTTAGATGGAAAGTGGCGGTAATTCGGTGAATCGGGTTTCGATTATTGCGGACGGAATTTCTAAAAAATTTGATCACCGGATCGTGTTTCGAAATATTTCGTTCTCGCTTTCAACGGCTTCTTCATTATCGGTTACCGGAAAAAATGGTGCGGGCAAATCTACGCTTTTAAAAACTATTGCGGGTCTGATCAGTCCAACGGAGGGTTCGATCCGTTATACAATAAACAATGATAATGTTGATATTGAAATGTTCAGACATGCTGTCGGCTTTGTGTCGCCGTACCTGAATTTTTATGATGAATTCAGCGCATCTGAAAATATAAATATTCTGGCCCGGATCAGATCGGCAATCAGGCCGAAAGAAAACGCCGTGATGAAAGTCCTTGAAACAGTCGGATTGCCGGGGCATTGCAATGATTTGGTAGGTACATATTCTTCCGGTATGAAACAGCGACTAAAATATGCCTACGCTCTTTTAAATAATCCAGCCGTTTTGATTCTTGACGAGCCAACCGGCAGTCTTGATGATGAAGGAATAGAAATTGCTCGTCAAATAGCCGAACAGCAAAAGAAAAATGGCATACTGATTATTGCTGCAAATGATGCAAGAGAAGCCCGATGGTGCGATCAGGAGGTTCGTTTATGAAAGCAATACTCTTAAAGAATATTCACGCCGGTATATGAATACTCTGGCCACTATATGGGCTGTAGCAGTAAAAGAGTTGCGTTCGGAATTGCGCGTACGTTATTCGCTTAATACACTTCTATTGTTTGTCGTCACATTGCTGGCAATAATCGCCTTCGCGCTTCAGGACAGCAGTCCCGACCCGGAAATACTGTCTGCTCTATTCTGGGTGGCTGTTACGTTTGCCGCTCTGGAAGGTTTATCCAGAGTGTTTGTAAGAGAAGAAGAACGGGGAACGGCCATGATTTTACAACTGGCCGCTTCGTCTTCAGCAGTGTATTTTGGGAAGCTGATATTCAATTCCTGCCTTGCACTGGTTCTTTCGATGACGATCACTCTCATGTATCATGTAGTATTTCCGGTTTTTATCATCCAGTCGTCTGCAATTTTTTCCTTGACGGTCTTCTTAGGCAGTCTGGGTTTGGCATCGGCATCGACAATTACAGCCGCCATTATTGCGAAAGCACAGGCGAAGAATACTCTCTATACAGTCCTTGCATTCCCCGTTCTTGTTCCTTTACTGATGACTGTTATTCAATCGACTGGTTTATCGATTCGAGGTGCGGAGTGGGCAGAAGCAATACCTTATTTTCAAATAATGATTGGATATCTGTTTGTAGTTATTGGTTTTTCTTTCCTATTATTTGATTTTATCTGGAAGGATTGATAT
>JAFGLB010000141.1 GCA_016928255.1 Bacteroidota bacterium | reverse complement strand
GAATGTACAACTGAACAAGGAGCAGACGATAAGCTTTACAATAACAGATAAAAACGGTCAATCCTGGACAAAGGACATAAAGATTACAATAGCACCTCCAAAAACATACGAACTTTATCAGAACTATCCCAATCCATTTAATCCCACAACGACCATAGAATATCAATTACCCGCTGCAGGGACACAATATATTGTATCGTTAAAGATATACGATATAACCGGCAGGGAGATTGCGATATTAGTCAATGAACAGCAGGAGCCGGGATATTATCAAAAAGTCTTCGACGCGAGCAGATATGCCAGCGGCGTGTATATATACAGATTAACAGCAAAAGACGGGCAGAATAAGCGTAATATATTTCAGAAAAAGATGGTGCTTTTAAGATAGGCATAATCCTTTGAGAAAAAGCTTTTAAATCAGCCATTTTTTATACTCAATTAGAAAGAAAAGGAAAAACCACTTTAGCAATTTTCACAATAGGCATTTTTCTTAAGGGCTCATTGACTTTTGAACTTTTCTTTCTTGCATTTTGAGCTTTTTTTCCATATAATAAAGAATGCAAACCCCCACAGTTGGTGGGGATTTTTTTCGTTCAAGGAATAGTACTGATGTACACAATTGCGATTATTATTGAAGTTATAATTGGAATTTTGCTGATGATTGCTGTGCTTATGCAGTCGAGCAAAGGTGGTGGATTAGCCGGAAGTTTCGGCGGTGCTAATATCGGAACGGTTTTTGGAGTCCGGCGAACATCGGATTTTCTGACAAAGTTGACTCAATGGTTGGCAGGGATATTTATAATTTTTGCTCTGGTTATCAACTTATGGTTGCTGCCGCGTGGTGAACAAAAACAGGAGAGCGTTATTCAATCTGGTGCTCCTCCTGCCGCACTGCCGCCTACTCAACAGGCTCCGACATCTCCAATTCCTGGTGGCAAATAATTATTTGCACCCATGGCTCAATTGGTAGAGCAACTGACTCTTAATCAGTGGGTTCCAGGTTCGAGTCCTGGTGGGTGCACTGAAGCATCGACAGTCCTGGGATTCATCGATTGAGTGGCTCCTCGTTCTGTTTCGGAAGCGATTCCTGTTTAAAGAATATTAAAATTCGATCTTCCGAATTAAAAACAAATAGAAATGAATTTATAAAAAAGATTTAGTGCAGGAGATATAGAGTGGATACAATGCCTAAAACACGGTTCTTTAAACCGGAAGAAGTAAATAAAAAATGGTTTCTGGTGGATGCAGACGGCAAGACATTAGGGCGCGTCGCATCGCATGTTGCGCATTTATTGCGCGGAAAACATAAACCGGAGTTTACGCCTAATCATGATCTGGGAGATTTTGTAGTTATCGTGAATGTGGAAAAAGTGAAAATGACAGGCAAACGGCCTGAATTAAGACAGTTGTTCCATAATACAGGTTATCCTGGCGGCGGGCGCTTTGAGTCTTTCTCCGATCTAATTAAAACAAAGCCGGAAATGGTAATAGAACACGCTGTCAAAGGAATGCTTCCGCATAACCGTTTAGGCCGTCAGATGTTTAAGAAGCTGAAAGTCTATCGGGGACCCAAACATCCCCATTCAGCGCAGCAGCCGGAAAAAATTTCTATTTGATTGAGGAAAGAATAAGTATATGCAGCAGAGAATATCAGTAGGCCGCAGAAAAAATGCCATAGCACGTGTGAAGCTGACAGACGGATCTGGAAAACTGACGGTAAATTCCCGTGAGTTTGAAATTTATTTTCCGATGGAAATTCAGCGTGATGAAATTTTAAAACCGTTCAAAGTAACGGATACGATGGGACGATATGACGCGCAGGTGCGTGTGCTCGGCGGTGGACCGGTCGGTCAGGCCGGGGCCGTTAAGCTCGGAATTGCACGGTCATTGGTAGCATTGGATGAGGATTTTCGTTCCGCGCTTCGGGGAGCAGGACTATTAACACGAGATCCCCGTATGGTGGAACGGAAAAAATACGGTCAGAAAAAAGCCCGTAAACGGTTCCAGTTCTCGAAACGTTAATTTTTTACACAACGGCTGTTGTTGAACGGCCGCTTAAACATATAACAATCATATTCTCCGATTTGACCGGCAGTGTCCAGATAAATTTTGTTTATCGGGATTCCGGAAGAAGATGACGGGAATAGCAGAATAACTGAAAGGAATATTTTATGCCACGTGTTGAACTCGATGCGTTGCTTCAAGCAGGTGCCCACTTCGGACATCTGACCCGCCGATGGAATCCCAAAATGAAACCGTATATATTTATGGAACGGAACGGGATTCATATCATAGATTTGAAAAAAACACAAGAGCTGCTCGAGGAAGCTTGCAACGCTGTTTCCAATTCTGTCGCGGAAGGTAAAAAGCCGCTGTTTGTAGGAACAAAATTGCAGGCGACAGACGTGATGAAACAGGAGGCAATGCGGTGCCATGCTCATTATGTGACCGAGCGCTGGCTTGGCGGGATGCTGACAAATTTCAGCACTATACGCAAAAGCGTCAAAAGACTTACAAATATTGAAAAAATGGAAACGGACGGTACGTTCGAGAATATAACAAAGAAGGAACGGCTGTTTCTTACACGTGAACGCGATAAACTGCAAGCAGTACTATCGGGAGTTGTTGAGATGTCGCGATTGCCTGGAGTTGTTTTCGTCGTCGATATTAAAAAAGAAGCTATTGCGATAAAGGAAGCCAAACGGCTCGGGATCCCCATTGTTGCTATTGTCGATACGAACACTGATCCGGATCCGATCGACTTTCCAATCCCGGCTAACGACGATGCGCTTAAATCAGTACAATTAATCACAAAAGCTATTGCGGATGCGGTTCTTGAAGGTCAGGAACGTGCATCTGCAAAACAGCAGGCAGCAGCCGAAGAACAGGCAACGGCAGAAGCAGCCGCTGCAGAGAAAAAGTAACTGAACAAAGGAAGTATATTATGGCAGAGATTTCAAGCGATGTAGTAAAGAAACTTAGAGATAAAACCGGTGCCGGCATGATGGACTGCAAACGGGCACTGGCGGAAACAAACGGAGATATGGAGCAGGCGGTCGAGTTCCTCAGAAAGAAAGGCGCCGCAGTCGCAGCAAAACGCGCCGATAGACAGACAAATCAGGGCATTATCGAATCTTATATTCACGCCGGCGGCCGTATCGGTGCTATGATTGAATTAAACTGTGAAACTGATTTTGTAGCGAAGACTCCCGGTTTCAAACAGCTTGCTCATGATATCGCAATGCAGATTACCGCTATGACACCGTTGTATGTTTCACGCGAACAAATTCCTCAGAGTGTTATCGACAAGGAACTGGAAATATATAAAGTTCAAGCGCAAAACGAAGGAAAACCTGCAGAGGTTGCAGAAAAAATCTCGCAAGGCCGCCTGGATAAGTTCTACCAGGAAGTTGTCCTGATGGAACAGAGTTTTATCAAAGATTCAGGCAAGACGATCAAGGATATCATTGATGATGAAGTTGCGAAGGTAGGCGAAAAAATTAGTATCCGCAGATTCCTTCGTTTCCATCTTGGTGAAGAATTCTAAAAATGTAAAAATCCCGAAATCATTTCGGGATTTTTTTTAAGGGGTGGAATATGGATACGGTAAAATACAAAAGAATACTGCTGAAACTCAGCGGCGAATCCCTGATGGGCGACCGTGAATACGGAATTGATCCGAAGGTTATTAATGCTTATTCAGAAGAAATTGCCGCGATAAAAAAACTTAATGTGGAAATTGCCATCGTTATCGGAGGCGGCAATATCTACCGCGGTATTGATAGTTCCACCGACGGTATTGATAAAGTAACCGGCGACCATATGGGTATGCTGGCTACCGTTATTAATGCGCTGGCGCTTCAGAATTCCCTGGAACAGCACGGGCTGAAAACGCGGTGCCTTAGTGCAATCAACATGGAACGTATCGCCGAACCGTTTATTCGCCGCAGGGCTATCAGGCACCTGGAAAAAGGCAGGATAGTAATATTTGCGGCAGGAACGGGAAACCCATACTTTACCACCGATACTGCTGCTGTTTTACGCGCAATCGAAATAGAGGCGGATGTTATTCTTAAAGGCACCCGAGTGGACGGTGTTTATGATTCCGACCCGGAAAAAAATTCGAATGCGGTCCATTTCCCGGAAATTTCATACGCAGAT
>JAFGLB010000140.1 GCA_016928255.1 Bacteroidota bacterium | reverse complement strand
GAATGTACAACTGAACAAGGAGCAGACGATAAGCTTTACAATAACAGATAAAAACGGTCAATCCTGGACAAAGGACATAAAGATTACGATAGCGCCTCCCAGAACATACGAACTTTATCAAAACTACCCCAATCCATTTAATCCCACGACAACAATAGAGTATCAATTGCCTGCTGCAGGGACACAATATATTGTATCGTTAAAGATATACGACATAACCGGCAGGGAGATTGCGATATTAGTCAATGAACAGCAGGAGCCGGGATATTATCAGAAGGTATTTGATGCCGGCCGGTATGCCAGCGGAGTATACATATACAGATTAACAGCAAAAGACGGGCAGAATAAGCGCAATATATTTCAGAAAAAGATGTTGTTAATAAAATAGTATGGGTTAAATATATCTAATAAAAAAACTTCACAACTTGCCTCAAAATACTGTCTTTTCTCTGCCTTGCTCTTCTAAACATTTTCCTCTATCTTATAATTATTGAAGGAGTAAAGAGCGGCTCAATTCCGGTATCCCTCTTTACTCTTTGTTGTTTTTGATTGATACGGTAAACCATGGAAAACATCCGCAACTTTTGCATTATCGCACACATAGACCACGGCAAATCCACGCTTGCAGACCGCCTGCTTGAATATACGGGCACGGTAGCTGCCCGAGATCTTACAAAACAAATGCTCGATGATATGGATCTCGAGCAGGAACGCGGCATTACAATTAAACTGCATGCAGTTCAGATAAAATATCAGTCTCACGACAAGAAGAACTGCACTTTAAACCTTATAGACACACCGGGACACGTTGACTTTACGTATGAAGTTTCAAGATCTCTTGCCGCCTGCGAAGGGGCTATTCTGGTTATCGATGCCACTCAGGGCGTCGAAGCACAGACCATTTCAAACCTATACCTTGCCATAGATGCCGGTTTGGAAATTATTCCATTTATCAATAAAGTGGATTTACCCAGCGCCAAGACAATGATCGATACAGTTAAAAAACAGGTTGTCGATCTTATCGGCTGCAAGGAAGAAGAAATTCTCATGGGCAGTGCAAAATCAGGAATGGGAACAGACGAAGTATTAGAGGCAATAGTCACCCGCATACCGGCACCCAAAGGCGATCCCGCCGCGCCGCTCCAAGCTCTCATCTTCGATTCCGTATTCGACGAATACCGGGGAGCCGTTGCTTATGTCCGCGTAATGGAAGGAACAATCCGCGAGAAAGATAAAATACGGTTTTTCTCGAACGGCAAAGAATTCCAGGCAGAAGATGTCGGCATACTCGAAATGCAGAAGAAAAGAACCGGTACACTTTCTGCAGGTGATGTAGGTTATGTTATAGCAAATGTTAAGGACGTGCATGATACAAAAGTGGGCGACACGATTACTCTTGCAGACAATCCTGCAGCTGATCCGCTTCCCGGTTACAAGGAAGCAAAGCCGATGGTTTTCAGCGGGATGTATCCTTCCAACAGCGACGATTTCGGCGAACTGCGGGACGCTCTGGATAAATTAAAATTGAACGATGCTTCTCTGATTTTCGAACCGGAATCTTCCGTCGCACTTGGATTCGGTTTTCGTGCGGGATTTCTCGGTCTGCTTCACATGGAAATAGTCCGTGAAAGACTGGAACGCGAATATAATCAAAATCTCATCAACACTGTGCCGAACGTCGAATACCGTGTAACGACAACGGATAAGGAAGTAATATACGTCGATAATCCGGCTCTCATGCCAGATGCCGGTAAAATAGAAAAAGTGGAAGAGCCGTTCGTGAAAGCTCAGATCATAACACCAACAGAATACATCGGCAATATAATGAAACTGTGCATGGACCGGCGCGGCGTTCACAAAAATACTACATATTTGAGTCCCGAACGTGCAGATATACATTTCGAGCTGCCGTTATCCGAGATTATCTTCGATTTTTACGACAAATTGAAGTCGCTTTCACGCGGATATGCTTCTTTAGACTACGATTTTATCGATTATTTCGATTCTGACCTCGTAAAACTGGATATTTTACTGAACGGCGAACCGGTGGATGCGCTTTCCACTATTATACACAGGGCTAAATCGTATGAATGGGGGCGGAAGCTTTGCAGGAAACTTCGGGAGCTTATCCCTCGTCAAATGTTTGAGGTGGCAATACAGGCAGCAATAGGCAGTAAAGTGATTGCACGCGAATCGCTCAGCGCCATACGAAAGAACGTGCTGGCAAAATGTTACGGCGGCGATATAACACGAAAAAGAAAATTGCTTGAAAAACAAAAAGAAGGAAAACGGCGTATGAAACGGGTAGGCAGTGTCGAAGTGCCCCAGGAAGCATTCTTTGCCGTTCTATCACTGGAAGAATAAAAAAAAGAGGATCCTATGAGCAAGGATAAAGAACACGAGAAAGAGGAACAGCAGAAACAGCTGACCTTCAAACAGAAGACACTGGCTTTCCTGAAAGAATTCGCCATCATCTTCGGATTATTTCTTATCATCAATAATTTTGTCGTAGCGTCATTTCTTGTCCCTACAGGTTCAATGGAAAATGAAGTGATGACCGGCGAACTGCTCTTTGTAAATAAATTTATTTACGGCGGAACAATGCCCCGAAACATCCAGCAGTTCGATGCTATTGCACGGATTCTTACACTCGGACAATTCGGACTGCCCAATATTCCTCTGCCGTGGTTCCGTTTGCCGGCAATTTGCGAAGTGGAACGCGGCGATGTGATAGTATTCGAATTCCCGGGTTACCGCGATGAAGTGGAATCTAAAGAATTCCAGTTCTACCTGAAACGGTGCATGGCCCTGCCGGGAGATACTCTCTTGATTAAAGACCGCATCGTGTATGTCAACGGACAGATGCTGCCCATGCCTCGAAATATAAAATATGAAATGGATTTTGTACCCCCGGAAATAGACAAAATGAATACCTTCCCGTTAAACGCGGGATGGACAAAAGACAATTACGGCCCGCTCGTTATACCGAAAGAAGGGATGGTTATTCCGCTCAATCCGGCAAATTTCATTCAGTGGGAAACATTTATTAAACGTGAAGGCCATACCGCCGATATGGATGCAGGAATTATCCGCATAGACGGCGTCCCTTCAACTTCTTATACGGTCGAAAAAGATTACCTGTTCGGCATGGGCGATAACCGCAATAACAGTCTTGACAGCCGTTACTGGGGATTCATCCCGAAAGAAAATCTTGTTGGTACACCTATGATAGTATACTGGTCATGGAATTCCGACCTTCCCATATACGATATTTTCGGCAGACTCGCATCCGTCCGCTGGGGCCGAATAGGTTCTCTTATAAAATAATGCCGGAGCAGTCTGTTAATAGTACAATTCAGGATTCTTCAAATAATGCGCGGCCGGAAAAAAAAAGCCGCGCATCATCACTCGCTGAATACGGCAAAATAATTATAATAACGGTATTTGCAGCGCTGCTCCTAAAAACATTTGTCGTAGATGCTTACCAGATTCCGTCCGCGTCGATGGAACAGACACTGCAAATAGGCGATTTCCTTCTTGTAAATAAACTCTCATACGGGTTCCACTCACCCGGCCGCCTGTCGAAAATTGCCGGCACCGCTCCTTCATTTCTGATCCCATTTTTTAAAAATATAGGCCGCGGAGATGTGATAGTTTTTAAATTTCCAGAAGACAAAAAATTCCGTTCGGAAAAAACATATTATATCAAACGATGCATCGGACTGCCGGGAGATACAGTCGAGATCAAAGCTGGACTTGTATACGTTAACAATGTTTTTATCCCCTTTCCGCCTAACAGCGTCAGGCCTGATGATCCTGCAAAAAATTCAATCCGTCAATATAACACCCTGTTCCCTGAAAACTCGAATTTCAGCAGGACGAATTACGGACCTGTTATCGTTCCTAAAAAAAATGAAATAGTAAATCTCAATACCGAGACTCTCCCCCGTCTGCGTAAAATCATTGAGCAGGAAGGCCATACTGTCAGGATTATCGATAATACGACCGTGGTTGACGGCAAAGAAATCCATGAATACTGTATTGAAAAAAATTATTATTTCGTTCTCGGCGATAACCGTGATAACAGCCTGGACAGCCGTTACTGGGGATTTCTGCCGGAAAAACAAATCATCGGCGAGGCTTTGATCATATATTGGTCATGGGACACCGGGGCTTCGGTATCGGGCTTCGCGGAAAAATTTTCGTCAATCCGCTGGGATAGAATCGGGACCTTGATAAAATAATGTGCCTATAAATATAGCTATCCCGACCGGAAAGAAAAATTGGCTTCAATTTATATCCATATTCCCTTCTGCGAACATAAATGCATTTACTGCGATTTTTATTCTGTTGTACCGGCTGAAACCGGCACCGAAGGTTATTCACAGAGACAACAATATATTTCTTCGTTAAAGGCTGAAATCGAAATACTTGCTGAGAACAAGAGTTGCAATGAGTCCATCGGGACGATTTTTTTCGGCGGCGGGACACCGTCGCTTCTTCATCCGTCTGAAATCGAACAGATATTAGACACACTTGCGGCACATTTCAGTATTGAAGCCGGCGCTGAAATTACACTGGAAGCAAATCCGGGCACCGTCGACAAAAATAAACTTGCCGATTTCCGTACTGCCGGAATCAACCGCATCAGCATCGGAATACAATCTTTCCATGATGATGATTTAAAATTCCTTACACGCATCCATTCATCATCGGAGGCAAAAAAATGCGTGAAAGATGCATCCGAAGCAGGATTTGAAAATATCAGTTTTGATTTGATATTCTCGCTGCCCGGCCAAACGTTGAGCAGGTGGAAATCCAATCTTGAACAAGCTGTAGAACTGCAGCCCGCACATATTTCATGCTACAGCCTTAGTGTAGAGCCAAAGACACCCTTGTTTTATATGATCCAATCCAGGCAAGCTGCTCAAGTTGAAATGGAGCGGGATGCCGACTTATACGAATTCACTATAGATTTTCTTTCTTCACATGGATACGAACAGTACGAAGTGTCCAACTTTGCCAGGCGCGATCCGGCATCCGATTTCAAATGCAGGCATAATCTTAATTACTGGAACCATTCGAACTATCTTGGCTTCGGCCCTTCAGCACATTCCTTCTGGATAAATGAACGCTGGTGGAATATATCCAATCTTTCCGAGTATATTAAAAAAATTAACATCCGCACACTGCCTGTTTCAGAAAGAGAAAAACTGACCGCTGCCCAGTTGATGGAAGAAGCGATTTTTCTGGGCCTGCGCAGTGAAGGAATTGACCTGAACGGTTTCCGCCGAAAATTTTCACGCGACCTTTCTGCGGAAAATGAACGGGTAATTTCTGAATTGATCAAACAGGATAAAATTATACTGGTAAACGGACGCATGCGTCTAACTGCGAAAGGATATGTTATCTGCGATGAAATCTGTCAAAAACTGCATTAACTGCTCAATAATTCCTTGAAGTTCAAGCCATTTACATATAAATTGGATTTAATTTTATTTCAGCAAAATCCGGATTAACCAATGACACACAAGAAAATTAACAGACTGACCGCATTATTTGTTTCCATTACCGCACTGATTGTCTATATAAAGACTATTGCACCAACCGTGGTGTTCTGGGATGTAGGCGAGTTCTGCGCTGCGGCATTTTCCCTGCAGGTGCCCCACCCGCCCGGGGCTCCGTTGTTTCTGCTTCTTGCACGAATATCATCCATGATTCCGCTTGCTTCCGATATCGCTGTAAGGATGCACTTACTGTCGGCTCTCGGATCTGCAACAGCATGCGGATTGCTTTACCTGATAATCGTTGATCTGCTCGTTATGTGGAGAGGAATTCCATCGTCGCCTTTCGAACGTGCTGTAATTTACGGTTCTGCAGTAACAGGCTCGCTTTCACTTGCATTTTCCACAACCTTCTGGTTCAATGCCGTTGAGGCGGAAGTATACGGACTCAGCATGACATTTATCGGACTGATCATACTGCTCGGACTTCGCTGGTACGAACGGGCCGGCAGCGACAGCGGCGACCGCTATATACTTCTGATCGCTTATATCGTCGGAATATCCGTCGGCGTACATCTGCTTTCAATACTGGCTTTATTTCCTGTAATGCTCCTGTGGTATTTCCGAAATAATAATTTTCAATGGAAATCATTTTTAATATTCGGCGCCGGCGCACTGCTTGTTTTTCTTATTATATACCCCGGCATCGTTACAGTCCTTCCTTCAATGCTCGACGGCGAAATCGGAGGAATACAGAACAAGATCATCACTTTTATTCCTATCGTTCTTCTCGCAAGCGCCGTTTTTGGAATTTATTATTCCATCCGTCATAACAAGCGATTGCTGAATGTAATACTGCTGTCTTTCTTATTAATTGTACTCGGTTACTCGACATATATAGTGGTATTTATACGGGCCAACGCTCATCCGCCGATGAACGAAAATGATCCCAGCACACCTGGAAGGCTCGTTTCCTATCTTAACCGCGAACAGTACGGCAATGCTCCGATTCTCGACCGCCGGTGGGATTCCGATCCGCAAAAAAAATATTTCCATAAAAAATATTCAAGCGACCTGGATTATATGTGGCGTTACCAGATAAAACATATGTATCTCCGGTACTTTGGGTGGAATTTTATCGGTTCGGAAGGTGATTTCAGGGACGCCGGAGTTAACTGGAAACAGTACTACCTGATACCTTTTTTGCTCGGACTGCTGGGTGCATACTACCAGTGGCGTAAACAACCCTATATCAATTTCACTTTGCTCGCGGCTTTTATTATTATGGGCGTGGTCCTTGCGCTCTACCAGAATCAACAGGAGCCCCAGCCGCGCGAGCGCGATTATTTTTATGTCGGTTCGTTCTTCGTCTTTTCAATATGGATAGCTTACGGCATTATCGCGGTGATCGATTATTTAAAAAAATTGATAAAGCCGGAGAAAACAAATCAAATTGCCGGCTGCGGAATCATCGCACTGGCGTTTGTATTAGTCCCCTATCACATGTTCATTGTCAATTATGACCGTGCCGACCGGAGCGGCAATTATGTTGCATGGGACTATTCTTACAACATGCTTCAAAGCTGCGAAAAGGATGCAATTCTTATAACCAACGGCGATAACGATACATTTCCGCTCTGGTATCTACAGGATGTTGAAGGGATCAGGCGCGATATAAGAATTGTGAATTTGAGTCTCGCAAACGCACCCTGGTACATCAAACAATTAAAGCATGAGACTCCTTACGGCGCAAAGAAAGTGCCGATCTCAATATCCGATACGGATATAGAAAACATCAGGCCCATGCTCTTTGAGCCGAGATGGATGGAATTGCCTGTAAGTCCGGATGTTATACGCAGATATTCCATAGAAGGATACGACAATGTATCACTGCTCGATACCGCCGTCATAAGGAATAACGTGCTTAGATTCTACATGCCTAACACGATACAGGAAGGAAATGTCAAAGCAATACGGACGCAGGACATTGTTGTGTACGATATCCTGATGACCAACAAATGGGAAAGGCCGGTATATTTTGGATTGACCGTGGCGGACGACTGTAAGATCGGCCTTCGCGAATATATGCAGCTGAACGGATTGACATTCAAGGTAGTACCGTTCAAATCGCAGAATTACTGGACAAATCTGAACGAGCCGGTTTTACGCAAAAACCTGTTCACAGATATCGAGAATTTTTCCAAAGAGCCGCAGTACGGATTCAAGTGGCGCGGACTTCAGGACAGCACAATATACTATGATGAAGACACCCGCAGGCTTCTCACTGCCAATTACAGAAATATATTCATTTCGTATGCGTTCTATTGCTCCCAGGTTAAAAAAGATCCCAAAAAAGTACCGGAAATTCTTAATCGTATGGAACAAATACTGCCGGAAAACTCACTCCCGATCGATTACCGCCTAAAATTCGATATCGCTTCACTTTATAATTCTGCAGACGATAATGAAAACTTCCGCCGCCTTCTGTCTGAAATCGCTAATGAGCTTAAAGAAGCAGTTAAAACTCCTGTTACAGAAAAAATATCGCAATATAATCCGTATATTATTCTGATTTATTGTTATAATGAATTGGGACTGTACAAGGAAGCAGAAGACATTTTACCGATGATCAAATCTACTAATACGAACGAACGCGGAATTGACCAGATGATCGAACAGCTTCGGGCACAGATAAAAATGAAACAATTAAAGGATTCAGCCGAACTTGCAGCCGGTAAACCGGGCAACTGAAGATAAAATCTGAATTTTTTAATTGATAATTTTCAAGAAAGATTATGAAACAAAAAACCGCAATCATTATCGGAATAACAGGCCAGGACGGTTCATATTTGACGGAGTTCCTGCTTTCTAAAAATTATAAAGTTGTGGGAATGATGCGTAAAACATCGGCTGTACCGAGTTCTCACATAGCTCACCTGGCCAATAAAATTCATATCGCTTACGGCGACCTTCTCGATACTTTTTCGATAGCCGAAACAATACGATCTTACGGTCCGGACGAAATTTATAATCTCGCCGCGCAATCATATCCCGGAGAATCATGGCGGCTTGCAATTGAGACTGCTGAAATTACAGGCATCGGTGCACACCGAATTTACGAAGCGGTGCGTTATGTAAAACCCGATTGCCGCATCTACCAGGCCTCTTCATCTGAAATGTTCGGGACGCCAACAGAGGTTCCGCAAAATGAACAGACACCGTTTGCACCGGTAAATCCGTACGGCGCCGCAAAACTCTACGCGCATACTATGGCGCAGATATATAATACAAGCTATAAACTTTTTATCGCCTGCGGTATTTTATTTAATCATGAGAGTCCCCGGAGAGGAGTTCATTTCCTGACTCAAAAAGTTGCTTACGGAGCGGCCTGCATAAAACTGGGATTATTGAATTCTCCAAATCTGAATGAACAGGGTGAGCCGATAGTTAAGGACGGAAAAATTGCACTTGGCAACCTGGATGCAAAACGCGACTGGGGATTTGCCGGCGATTATGTGGAAGCCATGTGGATGATGCTGCAGGCGGAAAAACCTGATACTTACGTCATCGGCACCGGCAAAGTCCGAACCGTAAGACAGCTTTGCGAAACCGCTTTCGGCTGCGTAGGCCTTGACTGGCAGAAATATGTCGTTGTTGACCCGAGATTTATTCGCCTTACGGAAACGGGTACCACTGTTGCCGATGCTTCCAAAGCTAAAACTAAATTAGGCTGGTCACCGCGGACATCATTTGCCGATATGGTTAAAATGATGGTTGATTATCAGATTGAACTGCTGAAGAACGGAAAAAGATAATTGTCTTGTACAGGCAGACTTACACACTCTCCCCGTTATCCTTTCTTCGATAGAAAAAGAATCGTATTTTCTGTTTCAGCGGAAACAGAATAATAAATAGAATATGAAAATTCTTCTTTTAAATTGGCAGGATATAAAAAATCCGTACGGCGGCGGTGCAGAAGTATACCTGCACCAGATATTTCAGCGTATCGCCGCACAAGGCCATGAGGTTACGCTGTTTTGTTCAAAATTCCATGGCGCTCCCGCTGAAGAAAAAACTGACGGTCTCCATATCATAAGAAAAGGAAACCGGAACCTGTTCAACTATGCCGTTCCCTTCGAATATTTAAAACACTTCAGGCATAAACCTTACGATATCGTGATAGACGATATCAACAAGATACCGTTTTATACGCCTTTATTTGTAAAAAAACCGTTAGTGGGTATGGTAATGCACTTATTCGGGAAAGCTATCTTCAAAGAAACCTCAATACCAGCAGCGTCGTATGTCTTCGGCGCTGAACGGCTTGCCCTCAGTGTTTATAAAAACACTCCTATGATTGCAATTTCAAAAAGCACACAGGATGAACTCATTTCAAACGGATACAAGGAAGAAAATGTTTTCCTTGTTCCGTGCGCGGTGAACCATGCGGCTTACAGGCAAATCGGGGGAATGGAGAGAAATAAACTGTCGATCTGTTATGTGGGAAGAATAAAAAAATACAAAAGCGTCGATCACCTGTTGAAAGCTTTTGCTGTCGTTCTGAAAGTAATCCCCGGCGCGAAACTCACCGTAATAGGCGAAGGCGACGGCAAGGCAATGTTTCAGAAACTGGCGCATGAATTACAAATTGATCATGCTGTGGCCTTTACAGGATTCCTGCCTCTCGATAAAAAAATTATACTGCTGAACCAAATGCAGGTTGTAGTCAATACATCTGCAAAGGAAGGATGGGGACTTACAGTCACAGAAGCAAACGCATGCGGAGTGCCGGCAATCGCCAGCGATGTGCCGGGATTGCGCGACGCCGTCATCGATAACCAGACCGGACTCCTTTACGATTACGGCAATATCGAACAGCTTGCGGGAAAAATAATCCTTCTGCTTAAAGACGAAAACCTGCGCGCGAAACTGACGGAGGGTGCGCTGTCCTATGCAAAATCACTTACATGGAATGCATCTGCAAAAGTTATGCTCAATGTGATTGAAAATGTAGTCTCCAAAAAAACCGCTTACTAATTCCGGCATAAATCCTTTTTAAACAGAAATGCAGATCAAATTAACATCTTTATTTAAGCCGGCTTTTTTTGTCATAATTGCATGCACCGGCTGTGATAATGCAGTTAAAAGTGATAACCCTTCTGGTAACACAGCGATAGTGTATCCTGAATTTACCGATGAAACTGAAGTAACTATAAACGGTTACAGTATGGATGCAATGGAACCGTTTATTGCCAAGGATGGTACATACCTGTTCTTCAACAACTTAAATGACGGCCGGAATACGAGCCTGTATTATGCAGTCAGAATAAACGATTTTGAATTCAACTTTGCAGGAGAAATCAACGGAGTGAACGGCACACCGCCGCATCTCGATGCCGTTGCAAGTATGGATGAACACAATAACTTCTTTTTTCTGTCGACCAGAGATTATCCCGATATTATTGAAAATTATCAGACCGGCAAGTTCAACAATGGAACCGTAACTGATGTCAGGCCGGTAAAAGGCAATATCTATATTAATTCTCCGGGCTGGATTGTAATGGATGCAGAAATAAGCGGAGACGGGAACCTGTTGATTTACAGTAATACACACTTCAGCGGCGGCAGTATCCCGGATGAATCGAAACTGGGAATTGCGGAGAAAAATGATTCTGTGTTTATTAAACTTCCCGTCTCGGACAACTTTCTGAAAAACATCAACGATTCGAATTATGTTGTTTATGCACCCTGCTATTCATCCGATGGCAAGGAATTGTACTTCACAAGATTCAGGGAAGGAACACTTACGGCTGAAATATGTGTATCGGTCAGAAATGATACCAGCGAAATATTCAGCATACCGGACAAAATTGAAATTCCCGGAAATGTTACAGAAGCCCCTACACTTACCGGAGATGGAAGAATAATATATTATCATAAAAAACTCAGCGATAACAAGCATCATATATTTACAATGAGAAAGAAATAATACAAATGGCAGCAATGAATTATAAAATTCCCGGACTGTTAAGCATCGGTATTATGTTCATCGCGCTTGCTATTGCAGGTTATCAGCTTTTTATGTCGTCAGCGCTGATAGGAATTTTGTACGCCCTGTTACTACCTGTCGTATTCCTTAACCTGCTGTATTTCTACTGCAGAAAATGCCCGCACGTTCCGGATAATTCGTGCAGGCATGTGATATTCGGCCCGATCGTAAAAAAACTATACAAACTTGAGGAGCCTTCACCATACAAAATAAGTGAATTATTCCTGGCGTTATTCCCTTTTATATTATTTATTTTATTTCCTCAATACTGGCTGTTTCAGAATAAATTACTGCTGACAGTATTTTGGATACTAATGATAATTTCCGGATTAATCATTCTGTTTGGAGTTTGCCGGGAGTGCAGAAATACACACTGCCCGGGCTGTCATAATTTGAAATAATTTGCTTAATTACTGGTGTTATACAAAGAAGATAAATCTCACGATCTCAGATTAGTTGACACGACCCTTAGCAAATTGCCACGAACTCAGATTGCTTGCCACGACCTTTAGGTCGTGGTATTTGATAAATAAAATGGGTGGGCTTTAACCCAATAAAAATATCGAAAATAGGATTAAAGCCCGATAATACTTTTGATTCTCTAATCCACTCAGCATCACAACATTTTGGAAAAACTCGAACATGGAATTAACCGACATCGGATTTGATGAATGGTTTCAGCAAAAGAAAGGTGAATCTGGAAAGCCCGAATTGGAAGCTGTACGGGTAACCAGAGTCGACCGTGAGCGGTATCTTGTCAGGAACGAGCAAGGTGAAGTCCAGGCGGAAGCGACAGGCAACCTGCTTTACTCAGCCGAATCGTATCAGGACCTCCCATGTGTCGGCGACTGGGTGCTTGTGCAGTATTACAACGATCGCACACTTGCAATTATCCACAACGTTCTTCCCCGCAAGACATACCTGCGCAGAAAAGCATCAGGCAAGAAAATAGATTACCAGATGATCGCTGCCAATATCGACACTGCTTTTATCATGCAGTCCTGCGATAATAATTTCAACATCCGGCGGATGGAACGGTAT
>JAFGLB010000139.1 GCA_016928255.1 Bacteroidota bacterium | reverse complement strand
TCGGCTACCATCAATTTACTCTTCACTATTCACTCTTTACTTATCACATATCACTAATCACTTATCACCGCTTTTACGAAAGCTAAAACTTTCGGCTACTGACTGTTCACTCTTCACCGTATGATAAATCATACGGCTATTTATCGCAAAACCCTTTCGGGTTGGGTGCTTTAACAGTCGTCGAATTTATTCGATGGTGGAGATGTTTCGTAGAATCCGATCACCAGATCGGATGATGATAACATGGTTGCGGAAAATAATCCGGTCGGTGATCGCCTGCCCCGTTGTTTCGTAAACGGGGGATTCTACATTCATTTCCTCCCCTTTTTTGAAAGCCTGCCTGTGTGCCGTAACACTACGGCAGGCAGGTGGAGGATTAAGGAGGGGTTAAATTAAATAAATTGTCCGACGAGGCGCCGCCTGCCCCGTTGTTTCACAAACGAGGGACTCTGCGTTCATTTCAAAATGTTTGTGGATTTAATGTTTTGTTATTGGACTTGTTTTATCCGGGTACAATGCATTGTGCCCGCTTTTACGAAAGCTAAAGCTTTCGGCTACCATCAATTTACCCTTCACTCTTCACTGTTCACTGTTTACTATTCACTGCTTACTTATCACATATCACTTATCACCGCTTTTACGAAAGCTGAAGCTTTCGGCTACCAATTAATAATCACATCACAACGGAATATTGCCGTGCTTTTTTCTCGGATTTGTATCCACTTTATTTTCAAGAAATCGCAGTGCCTTGATAAGCTTCGGCCGGGTCTCGTGCGGCAATATGACTTCATCGACATATCCTCTTTCAGCTGCAACATATGGATTCGCAAATCGTTCTGTGTAATCACTTACTTTTTCGGCAATTGCTTTTTCTTTATCGTCCGAATTTTCGATATCCTTCTTGAAAATAATTTCTACTGCCCCTTTTGGCCCCATAACTGCAATCTCTGCAGTAGGCCATGCATAGTTTACATCTCCGCGTATATGCTTGGAATTCATCACACAGTACGCGCCTCCGTATGATTTGCGCGTTATAACGGTGATCTTTGGAACAGTTGCTTCACAGAATGCATAAATCAACTTTGCCCCATGTTTGATAAGTCCTCTCCATTCCTGATCGGTACCCGGAAGAAATCCCGGAACATCCTGTAAAACAATCAGCGGAATATTAAACGCGTCACAGAATCGAATAAATCTTGCACCTTTTAAGGAAGTCTCGATATCAAGCACACCTGCAAGTACGGCCGGCTGGTTCGCTACTATGCCGATAGAATATCCGCCCAGTCTTGCAAATCCGACCACCATATTCTGCGCATAGAATTCCTGTACTTCATAAAATTCACCGTCATCAATTATTCTTTTTATTATTTCTTTTATGTCATACGGTTTGCTTGGATTTTCCGGTACGATAGAATCAAGTTCCGTATCCATCCGATTTTCGCTGTCTTTGGTTTCAACATATGGAGGATCATCCATGTTATTAGACGGTATATAACTTAAAAGTCTTTTAATCCCTTCTAAACATTCAAGTTCATTTTCAACTGCAAAATGTGCCACGCCGCTTTTAACTGCATGAGTCAGAGCGCCTCCAAGCTCTTCAAACGAAACATCTTCATGCGTAACCGTTTTCACAACATTAGGCCCGGTCACAAACATATAACTCGATTCTTTCACCATAAAAATAAAATCCGTAATAGCCGGAGAATAAACTGCCCCACCTGCACATGGTCCCAGGATAGCAGATATTTGCGGAACAACACCAGAAGCCAGAGTATTCTGCAGAAATATGTCGGCGTAGCCTCCCAGACTTACAACACCTTCCTGAATACGCGCGCCGCCGGAATCGTTTAATCCGATTACAGGCACGCCGTTTTTCATCGCAAGTTCCAATATCTTGCATATTTTTTCTGCATGCGTTTCGGAAAGTGAACCGCCGAATACAGTAAAATCCTGACTGTAAACAACCACATGCCGCCCCCCTATTGTTCCCCTTCCTGTTACCACTCCATCGCCAAGGTATTTATATTTCTCCAGACCGAACTCCCTTGACCTGTGATGGACAAACATGCCGATCTCTTCGAAGCTTCCTTCATCCAGCAGAAGATCAATACGCTCTCTTGCAGTCAGCTTGCCGTGCTTGTGTCTGTCTTCGATCTTCGTAAGTCCCCCTCCATGCATCGCTTTTTCACGCAGCTGCTTCAACTGGCGAATTTTTTCCGTACTCATAAATGTCCTCTTTTTAGGCGGTTCTAATTTTATATTCTAATATAATACAAATGAAACTAAAGCACCTGTTAAGACACATGCCAAATTAACAAGGTCATTTGTAATCCATCTAATACCTTTAACAAAGGAAGTGTTTGAATTACAATGGTATCGTCGTTCTGTTCTTTTATTGCATTCAGGACAAAGATAAATCGATTGCACAGTTGCCCCGAGGTAACTGTCAATAAGACTGCCTGCAATTCCGGATGTTGTAACAATAAGAAT
The DNA here is from genome assembly GCA_016928255.1 of Bacteroidota bacterium. Classification (GTDB taxonomy): domain Bacteria; phylum Bacteroidota; class Ignavibacteria; order UBA10030; family UBA10030; genus Fen-1298. Next base: position 23,551 of record JAFGLB010000139.1, on the reverse strand, counting down.
TGCTCTTACTGAAGCATCCCATGTATATGCGCTGGCAGATATTACAAATGCACCGACTGTTCCGCCGATAAAACCGGCCAGAGAAATTCCACCATTGGTTCCGGGATCTACCTTTTTAAAACCGGGAAGTAAAATTGTTCTTCCCCTGAACCAGACTCCAATTTCCGTTCCCCACGTGTCGGCAGTCGCAGCCGCAATTGAGCCGAGAAATGCAGGATATAAATTTGTACGGGGAAAAATATATTGAAGAATTATAAGCATTCCTGCTATACCGCCGTTTGCCGCAACCTGCCCCCAATCACGATTGCTTGTTTTATCAAAAAGATGTTCGACCTGTTGTTTTCTTCTCTTCCCTATTATTGACAATGCACTTGAAAGGATGAAGAAAGTAAGAATCGGTATTGTCCACTTCCATCCGCCCAATCCATAAATAGTACTTGCGAGAAGAAATACAGCCACGGCCCCACTTGTAGTCAGAAATTTTATCTTATATGAAATCGCTGCAATTAATAAAGATAAAAACAAGCCGGTTGTAAACTGACCGGGCTCAAACATATTTGAAGGAATCAGATAGACAGCGAGCACAAAAGAGACAGAAATTGGCACCGAAATATTATCAAGTCCTTTTGATGAAAGAGCCTCCCATGCTGTAGCGATTGATGCCGATACCAGGGCAATTACAGCCAGATTTTGTAAGCTGTATTTATCCTGCAATCTAAAAATCATCATTCCCACAAAAAGGCTTACGGCGGTTACGATAAACATTGAAATGGAACCTTGTACAGATTTCTTATCCGATGTGAGTCTGAATTCTTTCGGTGATTTGAGTGATTCGCCTGTTATTGCCGCTGCCGCGTCACCTGTTGCCAGGCTTAACATTGACAGGGATACAATTTCAGGGTGACTATTCCAGAATACCAGGATTAATAAAAAGAAAGAGAAAGGATAAAAGACTGTTCCGTAGGAAAGACGCGAAGTCCCATGCATGCCGGCCATTAGTCCTGTTCTGACTGCTATGAACATTAAAATGACGGCGGTTGAAGATAATATTAGAGGAATAAAAGCCGATTTAAATATCATCGGTGCAAAAAAAACAAGAATTCCCACACCGATATGAACGGACTTTCTTGTTATTTCTGCAGACCAGTGATAATGTTTTCTGATAAGTTCACCTGCTGCAACACAGGAAACGAGGCCTGCAGTTACATACAGCATATAAGTCCATTCAAGCATCGAAGGCATTGCAGGAAGTTCATTCATACGAATGGCCTGTGAATCTTCTCCGTTTTCTCAAAGGCACACTTTTTCTTTAATCTCGTGCTCCCTGATTAAAGAATACACAAGCATCTCCATCAGGTGATAAGGATTGGGCGATGTGCTTTTCAATTTTACATCTGCTTCAAGAAGAGCGCTAAAAGAATGCTCTATCTGATCTTTAGTAAACAGCCGGGCAGCTGCGTCATAATCCTTGAAATAGTAAGGTGAGACTCTTATGGATGCTATTGCATCTGTATCGGAGACATGCTGCTCGAAAAGACTCTGAAGCTTCCATAAAATATTGAAATACCTTGTCAGCATCACGATCATAAGCTGCGAAGATTCGCCTGCTTCCAGCATGCGGTCGACTATTTTCAATGCCTGTTCAATATTCTTTTTCCCGACAGCATTTTGCAGGTCAAATACGGTGAATCCCCGTGCTGCTCCCACCACATCAGCAATATCTTCGGTCGTTACACGTTTCCGCTCTCCAATATAAATAAACAGCTTATCCAGTTCATTATGAATTGCACGCAATGAATTACCTACATATGCCTGGAGCAGGCGGCATGCATCCATATCGATTTCTCTTCCTATCTTTCGGCATCTTTCTGATATCCAGGAAGGAATCTGGTTGTCATACAGCGGTGTAAATGCGAAGACCTGTCCGGTTTTCTTCAGATCAGAAAAAGGTTTAGTGCGAAAGTCAGGTTTCTCCGACATCAATATCATGCAGGTTGAATCCAGCGGCCGGGATATATAAGAAGCAACTATTTCTTTTGCAGTCTCGCTTGTTAAAAGCTTTTCGAATTCCTTGATTATAACAATCCGGTGACTGCTCATCATTGGAAAAGATGCCGCATGAGCAATAACGTCTCTTGCATCTGCCTTGCTTCCGTAGACAACGTCCAGATTAAACGCTTTGGTATCTGCTGTAAGTAATTGCTGAATGACATTATCGACACATTCTTCCGCAAGAAAATCTTCTTCCCCGATAAAAAGATAAACCGGAGACAGTTTTTTCGTCTTCAGCACGTCAAGAAAAGCATCGTAGGAAGGAAATTTTTCCTTTCTGGATTTAGCCAATGCCAATGGTTCTTCTCCGTCCTATTCTTATTTCTGTACCGTCACCTTGTTTATAACGACATCCACCTTAGGCTTTCCGTCTGTCGGTCCCATTTGCGGAGTAATTTCAACAGCGGCTATCGAATCCACCACATCCATTCCTTTAGTTACCTTTCCAAAGATAGTATAATTCTTCGGCATAGGAATGTCTTTAAGCATAATAAAAAACTGGCTTGTATTCGTATTGGGGCCTCGATTTGCCATGGCTACCGTGCCGCGTTTGTATCCTTCTTTGTAAGATGAGGTTGAAGGATTCAGTTCATCATCAAATTCTTTTCCATAAATGCTCCTGCCTCCGCTGCCTGTGCCGGTCGAATCTCCTCCCTGGATTACAAATCCCTTTGAAACCCTGTGAAAAATTATTCCATTATAATAACCCTGTTCTGCAAGTCCGACGAAGTTCGCAACGGTCTTCGGAGCGTCTGTCTCGTAAAGTTCTATTTCAATATTGCCTTTAGTTGTTTCCATGGTGATATTCATTGTTTTTCCTTTTGTTATTCCTGACTGACAGCCTTGAATTATAATGCTAATAATAAAAACGGTCAAAAATAATGTTATTCTTTTCATTTCGTCTTTTCACTCCTAGATTATGAAAATTCCAATAATTCCTATTACCAGACAATATAAAGAGAACCAGCTGAACTTCCCTTTTTCCAAAACACGCATTAATAATTTAATACCGCAATAACCTGAAGCAGCCGAGACAATAATTCCGATAATAATTTCAAGGTAACCTATCGTTATTCCATACGCAATAAGATTGTATGTCTCCAGCAGCGATGCTCCGAAGATTACAGGTATTGAAAGAAGAAACGAAAAGCGCGCTGCTTGTATGGGAGATATATTCAAAAAAAGTGCAGAGCTTATTGTAATACCTGAACGCGAAATTCCCGGCATAATTGCTGCAACTTGAGCCAGACCGATAAGCATCGAGGTAATTATGCCGACTTTTTTTCCTTCTATCGGTTTTGCCAGCTGTGTCAGAAAAAGAATCAATCCTGTAATTACGATATTCATAGCGGCGAATTTGGGATCCGTAAATATTTCCACAACACGGTCATGAAATACCAGGCCTGCCGCCCCGGCAGGAATAGAGCCGATAATAACAGCGACACCGAGTTTAAAATATTCCTTTTTATCTGTCTCTTTGACTTTCCCTGATTTTATTACATGGAAAAAAGAATCCGCAATACCTATGATATCTTTCCGCATTACAATAACCAGGCTTAAAAGCGTACCAAAATGAACCATCACATCAAAAACCATTATATGCGGTTCATTTAAACCGAGCAGGTATTGAGTAAGCACCAGGTGTCCCGAACTGCTTACCGGCAGGAACTCTGTTAGTCCCTGAATCACTGCAATAACTATTGCATCAACAATACTCAATTGAATATTCCTCTTCTATCAGCTTTGAGCGTATCAAAATACAGTTGGAGATAATTACGGACACCATAGAATTATAACGACTTACTTTTCCTCGTTTGATGATGCATTGGCCAGATCCGCCAAATTAATATTCTCGCGGATATAATAATATATACCAATAATCATTATTACAAGATATCCTATTTCATGAGTAACAATTGCATAGCTTAGCGAAGTAGTTTCATCAATTCCATACAACCTTATCATAGCTACCTGCAGAAACCAATGATAAGTTCCCATAGCACCTGGCGCAGGTAAAATCCAGGCAATCGAAGATATTACCAAAAGGATAACTGAAGCAGAGCCGAAATTCATGTTCGATTCCACAAGCGGTTTAAACGCGAAAAAAGGAACATACATCATCAATGCATTTAATCCCCAGATGATAAAGCTCTGAAATAAGATCACGCCTAATTTTTCTTTTACTTTAGCTACAGCCAAACCGGAATAAAACTTATCCAGAAGCACTTCTACCTTCTCTTTGTACTTTTGCGGAAGGAAGAAAAACAATTTCGTTATAAATCTGAAAAATTCTTCTGCTTTGAAAAAGAGGAGCACAAAAATAATCAGAAACACGATTGACCCGATAAGGAACAATGGCCGCACCGAATCTGCATTATCAACAAACGGGTCAAGCGAACGAGGATATAAGGCAAGAACAACGCAAACAATAAAATAGAAACTCATAAAATCCAGAATTCGCTCCACGACAACTGTTCCGAACACCGAAGTTCTGGAAATCCCTTCCTTCCTGCCAATTATGTATGGACGCACAAACTCGCCTACGCGCGGCAGTACATTGTTGATCGCATATCCGATCATTACTCCTGAAAAAAGATTTCTTTTTGAAATGGGATGTTTTATCGGCGAGAGCAAATGCGCCCATCGCTCAGCTCTAATCCAATTCATAAGAATATTGAGCGGTATAAGCCATGCAACCCACCAGTAATTTGCGCCTTTTAAAGATTCCCATAATTCAGATAATTTCACATCTTTAAAAGCGAAATAAAGAAACAGGAATGCAATTATGATGCTGATTATGTATCGAAGAATGCTCTTTGCTTTATTATTCATATTCGGAACTGGTGCAGCTATCGCAGGTCGACTACATCTACTCTCTCCGGCGCATCGAACACGAAGGTTTTGTCTTTTAGATTTGTGTTAAGTTTTATTTCTTTAACCTTATAAGTAGTCTCTGTTTCATTGATATCAAGAATCGTTATCTTTCGCAGCATCCAGCCTTGTTCTTCCACTGTGAGGTTTACATATTTTAAGAAAGAACGATCGTCTTTCGGAATGAGCTTCAGATGTATTAACAATCCCTGAGGTGAATTTTCCGAACCGACAATTGTAATATTGTAATCAGCCGGAAGATTCAGCATAAATTTTTCAGGCGAAAGCAGATTTCCATTCTCTTTGTATTTATCGATCATTACCTGGTTGTTGTTTTTGGAATACATCCATACCGTTGTTCCGTTAGTGACTATAGTCTGATTTTCGGTTTCAATTCTGTACCTGTTAGGCTTTTTTACCATCAACGTACCGCTGACATCTTGTTCCGCAGATGAAAACCCAAATTTTACATGCTGCTCAAATTGGACACAGGCATCATCGATCATTTCGTACCTGTGCTGTAAATTTTCAGTTACCCAGCTTACCGTCAATTCCTTTTCCTGTGCAACAGAGCATGCTGTGATAAAAATTATGCTGAATAATAATATTGTTTTCATTCTTAAAGGCTCTTTAATATGTTTTCTAATTCTGCTTCCGTTTCGACAAGCACTTCACGCGCCTTGCTTCCGTCAAACTGCCCGACTATGCCTGCAGCTTCCAGTTCGTCAATAAGCCTTGCAGCTCTGGAATATCCAACTTTCAATCTTCTTTGCAGAAGAGATACCGATCCCTGCTGGTGTCTTACAACTATCTGTGCCGCTTCTTTAAACAATTCATCTTCACTTACACTCCCTCCGCCGCTCATTTGCCTTTTCTTTTCCAGTACCGAAGGCAGTTTAAAAGGATTGCTGTATCCTTTCTGCCTGCCGATATGACTGGTAATTCTTTCCACTTCATCTACTGATATAAATGCATTTTGAATCCTATGCGGTTTCGGTGAGCCTGAAGGCAGGTACAGCATATCGCCGTTCCCCAGCAGCTGATCCGCACCGTTCATATCCAAAATCGTACGTGAATCAATTCTTGATGAAACCTGATAGGCAATTCTTGCCGGAAAATTTGCTTTGATAACTCCCGTAATAACATCGACCGACGGCCGCTGTGTGGCAACAACCAAATGAATGCCTACTGCACGCGCAAGCTGGGCCAAACGCGCAATCGGCTCTTCCACTTCTTTAGCAGCGGTTATCATCAAATCAGCCAGCTCATCGATAAAGACAATCAGATATGGAATTTTACGATGCTTGACGGTTTCCGTATCGTGCAGACTGCCTGCTGCAAACTTTTCGTTATAATCCGCCAAATTCCTGACTCCCGCAGAAGCAAGCTTGTTGTAGCGGCTTTCCATTTCCAATTCAACACTTTTCAGAACCAGCACAGCGTTATTCGGCTCGGTGATAATTTCCTCGTCCAGGTCGGGCGAGATTGCCAGATAATGATTACGCAGCTTTTTGAAGAGCGATAATTCAATTTTCTTTGGATCTATTATAACAAATTTTACGTCGCTCGGATGAAGCCTGTAAATCAGGCTTGTGATTATCGTATTTATACCGACACTTTTTCCTGAACCTGTAGATCCGGCAATAAGCAGGTGAGGCATTTTGGCCAGGTCGTCTACATAAACCTCTCCCGAAATTGTCTTTCCCATCGCCAGGGGAAGTATCGCTTTTGAATCCCTGAATTTTCCGGAATTTATAATACTTCTGATTGTTACTAGCGAAGGATTATGATTCGGGATTTCAACGCCTACGGTTCCCTTGCCCGGCATAGGCGCAATGATTCTTATTCCTTTCGCCTTGAGTGCAAGGGCAATATCGTCCTGCAGACTTTCAATCCTGCTTATTTTTACGCCTGTCGCGGGTACCAGTTCATAAAGCGTCACAACCGGGCCCGGAGTTACAGAAACGCTGTCTATCTCCACGGAAAAATCCGACAGTTTTGATCTCAACAATTCCGCATTTGCCTTAAGTTCATCCTCGTTTACGGCTTCACTTCCGCGGTGTATATCGAGCAGATCCACAGAAGGAAATACATAATCAATTTCTTCAACTGAATCCTCTTTGTCTTCCACGACACGATCATCGAAATCCACTTCAGCTTCCGTTACTTTTTCGTGTATATCGATATTCAATTCTGAATCCTGCTTCTTAGGAGATGCAGGCGGAACCGTCTGAGATGCCGGTTTTATAAAAGCGGGTTTGTCAGTGACATCAACGGATTGAGCGGCAGGTCTTTGGCGGTTCTCCGGCAATTCATCCTGAATAGTTTTAATTTTGACCGACTCCTGGGTCTCTTTTATTCTGATTTCTTTCTGTATTTGACTTCTTTTAGCGGATCTTTCTTCCCGTTTGGCTCTCAGCCATTCAATTCTTCCGTAAATCGAATCACGTATTTTCATCCAGGTCACTTTATAATCCAGATCAACCAGCAGGGTCAGTACAATTATGAACGTACCGAAAACAACAAGCGACGCACCGGCCAGGCCGATAAGGTTGGAAAGGACACGCGCCACAAAGAACCCGACAACACCGCTCCATTCATCCGGTAAATTATTGCCGAATTGCATTACTAGTCCCGATGCAGAAGCAAACAAAACAGCGAGAATGATTGTATAATTGGTCAGGACGATTTTTTTGCGCAGGTTCCTGCCGTTCAAAAGGTAGAACGACCACACAAAACCGAGGAATGGGACAATAATTACCGAATAACCTATTGTTGCATTTATCATCCAATTCGAAATTATTGCACCGATCACGCTCATCAGATTATTTGTATGCTTTACCGATCCCGCATCTGTTATGGCTTTCCAGATATCGGAGAATGTGACTCCCCCCGTCATCTGATCTTCGGCAGAGTACGTGATGATGCTCAGGAGCAGTATTATCGAGATGATAATTCCGATAAATGCATAGACCTGCCTGTTGCGGTTATTAGGCCGTTTCGTTTGCGATATGTTTTGATTTTCTGCCATTCAAAACATTACAGCGGTTTACCCGCCGTTAATTATTAGCAATCCTAGTCTTACTTCAATTTAATTACGGTTCCTGCAAGCACAGGAAGAACCGGGACCGAATCCAGTTGTGCGCATATTTTTAAATCGTCTGCAAATCCAAGTTCGATCAAATATTTTCCATGCTCGGAAGTTTTCAGCATTTTAAGAATCGATCGTCCGAATGTTTTCGAAATTGCATGTGCAGCTTTAGCCGAATCGCTCAATTCTACAGATAGTGATTCATTTTTCAGAAGGTTCTGGATTATCATTCCTGCACACACTGCATCTTCAAGGCTGAAATTACCGATCGAGTTTATTCTTCCCGCACAAATCAAATTGAAATCTTTATTTTCTTCCTGCATAAAGCTTGTCACTGTCGATAAGTTAACGAATGAACCTATTGCCAACGTCCTTGCATACCTGCTTTTTGCCATAGCCACAGAACCGTTTGTCGTGCAGTAAATGATAGATTTTCCTTTTACCGCAGTTTCGCTGTATTCCAGAGGCGAATTCCCGAGGTTAAATCCCTCAATAATTTTTCCGTTACGTTCACCCCCGCGCAGTGTTACTTCTCCGAAGAGACTGCCTGATATCTTTACGGCGGATTCAACGCTGGCGACAGGAATAATCTCACGCGCGCCGTTTTTCAGCGCAACGGCAATTGTAGTGCTTGCACGCAATACATCGATAACTATAATGTTCTTTTCACGCAACTGCAGCTCATCAAACTGCGCGGAGCTAAAACTGAGTTCTACTTTCATTTACATCCTTTTATATCTATGACTTCTTATAAAAAGGCAGCGGTACTATGCTCGCCGGAAATTCCCTGTCCCGTATACTGATAAAAATTTCTGTCCCGGTGTTCGAATATTCTGTTTCCACGTAACCCATTCCGATACCTTTTTGAAGCGACGGTGCGTAAGTGCCGCTTGTAACTTTTCCGATTACTTTTTTATCGTATAGAATTTCATACCCATGACGCGCCAGAGCTTTATCCTGAAGTACAAATCCGACCAGCTTTCGTTTCAGACCTTCTTTTTTTGCAGCTGTTATGGCATTTTTGCCGATAAAATCATTTTTATCCAGTTTTGTAATCCACCCCAATCCCGCTTCAAGCGGTTGTGTAGATTTATCGATATCATTTCCGTACAGACAATACCCCATTTCGAGGCGCAGTGTATCTCTTGCGCCCAATCCAACCGGCATAATATCGAATTTTTTGCCGGCTTCAAATATCGAGTCCCAGATTTTCTTTGCCTGGGCTTCATCTGCATTAAAATACAATTCGAAGCCCGGCTCACCGGTATAGCCGGTACGGGAAATGATCATCTGCATTTCCGCAAACGCATTCTGTCTAAAATTATAATATTTAATTTTAGATAAATCCTCCGGTGTCAATTGCTGGATAGTTTCCAGTGATTTCGGCCCCTGAACCGCAAGCATTGCAGTCCTGTCGCTCGCATTTTCAATTTCCACATCACCGAACTTATGCGATTGCAGCCAATCGAAATCTTTTTGAAGGTTGGATGCGTTCACAACCAACATAAATTCGTTTTCCAGGCGGTACACAAGAAGATCATCTATCAGTCCTCCGTCTTCATAGCACATCGCAGAGTACTGAATTTCATATGGTTTTAATTTTGCGGCATTATTAATCGTGGTCTTCTGCAGAAATTCAAGCGCATCTTTGCCGCGCACAAAAAACTCGCCCATATGCGAAACATCGAAGACTCCGACACTTTTTCGCACTGCAGTGTGTTCATCAATAATGCCTGTATACTGGATCGGCATTTCATATCCAGCAAATTCCACTATCTTTGCGCCAAGTGATTTATGAATACCGTAAAACGGGGTATGCTTCGACATTGCGAGTTCCATGCTTTTTAGGTTTTACTTGTACTGATCGGTTATTTCTTTTTCCTGTTTTACAGAATAGAATTTGAATTCATCAGCCGGCAGTTTCGGATCCGGCACAAGTTTTATCCTTACAAAAAACTTTAACTGCAATTTAGCCAGTCTGCTGATCGTACCGTGGCTGAGATACTCGGCAATAGTCGGGTGTACACGAAGTTCCAGCCGGTACTCGCGTTTTTCGGATTTAAACCGTTTTATCCATCTTTCAATTTGATTCATTGTCGATGTTTTTGACTGCACCTGCCCGGTCCCTCCGCACATCGGGCAAGCTTCGCTGAAACTCAACTGCACGCTCTGCCGGATTCTCTGCCGTGTCATTTGCACCAGGCCGAACTCTGTCATCGGCAGAATCGTTACTTTTGCGCGGTCTTTCTTCAGTTCTTTTTTCATCTCGTCGTAGATCTTTTTCTGATTTTTATCGTCTTCAAGATCGATAAAATCGACAACAACAAGGCCGCCGATATCCCTAAGCCTTACCTGCCGGCATAACTCGCGCGCTGCTTCCAGGTCTGTACGCAAAGAATTTAATTCCTGTTCTCTTTTCGCGGCATATCGCCCGCTGTTTACGTCGATAACAGTCATCGCTTCGGTCTTCTCGATAAATAAGTAACCGCCGCTTTTCAGCCACACTTTTTTGCTTAAAAGAGTCTGGATATCCTTTTCAATTCCATATTTGTCAAAAATCGGCTCCCTGTCGTGATAATATTCCACACGGTTAACCATATCAGGCGACATCCATTGCACATAGTTCCTAATTTCTTTGTAGAGCTTCTTCTGATCCACTACAACATGTTCAACGGTTTCCTGAAACAAATCGCGGATTACGCTCGATGTCGTGTTCATATCTTTGTAGATAAGCGCTGGTGCTTGAGCCGACTTTACGGCTTTTTCAATGCCTTCCCATGTTTTAACAAGATCTTTAAGATCTTCCTGAAGCATTTCATCTGATTTTCCATCAGCCACCGTGCGTATTATGGCGCCGAACCCTTTAGGCAGCATCGCACGTACTACTCTTCTGAGCCGCCTTTTTTCCTTAAAGCTGTTAAGTTTTTTTGATACACCTACTTTACCGTCAAATGGAATCAAAACAAGAAATCTTCCCGGAAGCGATATTGCGGAACGTACACGCACGCCTTTTTTTCCGACAGGCTCTTTCGTAATCTGAACGAGTATTTCCTGGTCCTTTTGAAGATTAACCTGCGGAAATCTTTGCTGTGCCTGCCGGCGCCTATGGCCTTTATGAAATTCTCTCTCGTCCGTCCTTACAGCGGTCTGCGTTTCAGTTTTTTCACCGTTACCCGCAGTTGCATCGCCGGAATTTTGAAAAGATGAATTATTTATTCCATCGGCAATCTCATCTTCTTTTTCATCGTCATCCTCCTCGAACAGCGAGTTATATTCTTCGATTGATCCTATGTCGGAAAAATGCAGGAAGGCATCCTGTTCCATGCCAATATTTATAAATGCGGCGCGTATACCGGGCATTACTTTAGCGACACGCCCCAGATAGATATCGCCTATATTGCGGTCTTTGCCCGGTGTCTCAACGAACAACTCGGCGGTCTTGCCATCTTCCAGTATCGCAATCCGATGCTCGTTTGCTGTTGAATTGATAATAATATCTTTTTTCATATAAAATCCTTTTCCATTGCAGCAAAATATTGAATTCGCCTGTTAAACGAGTTCCAAAACGAAATGGAAAAGTCCCGCCCGTATACATACAGCATTCGGGCCGAGTAAACACTCTATTGAGTTCTCCACCAAATCGGTTGGAACAAAACGCAATGCCGTAATCGTATTGCGGCACAGCACTCATACGATTAATGGCATCAATAATTATGGTTATTATAAATCGAACCATCTTTGTTTTACCGTTTTTTCGTGTCTTTTAGAAACACGGGCCTCCGGTGTCGGCATTAAATTTAATTTAAACGACAAAAAAAGAGGTCAAGTTTCCCTGCGTCACACGAAACTGGTTGCTGACCGTTGCTTCCTTCCGGACCTGGCGGGGTTGGGCAATGTTTTGTTGCGCAGAACTTGACCCCAAATAAACCAATGAAACTCCAATCTTTATGTATGTTAGTCAAATATAAACTTTAAGTTCTTACTGAGACACTTTATAAACAAGTGGAGCTGATCAGGATCGAACTGACGACCTCTTCGTTGCGAACGAAGCGCTCTCCCAACTGAGCTACAGCCCCTTATAATTATAAAATTACGCAATATCTTAAACAAAAACAAACAACAGGCATGAAACGTTTGATTATGGCCCCGTTTTTCGGTATGATAGAAAAAATGGAGTATTAATGGAAAAAAAAGACTCGTTTGAAAATTTCATCAGAATAGTCAGGCGATTAAGAAAAGAATGCCCCTGGGACAGAAAACAGACTCACAAATCCATACGTCATAGTCTCATTGAGGAAACATACGAGGTCATTGAAGCGATAAACCGCGACAATCCCGCCGAACTGAAGCAGGAATTGGGCGATATACTGCTGCATATTGTACTCCATTCAGTCATAGCGGAAGAAAAACAGGCATTTACAATAGACGATGTGATTGAGTCAATTTCTGAAAAAATGACCAGGCGCCATCCCCATGTCTTCGGCAATGTCAGTGTAAAAAACGCTGATGAAGTAAAAAGAAACTGGGAGCATATAAAGCTAAAAGAGGGCAGAAAATCTGTTATCGACGGCGTGCCGAGAGAAATGCCTGCGCTTCTTCGCGCCCTTCGCATCCAGGAAAAGGCATCGAAAGTCGGATTTGACTGGAAAAGAAAATCCAATGTCTGGAAAAAAGTCGTTGAAGAAATAAATGAACTCTCTGATGCTGAAAGATCCAGGGAAAAAAAGAAAATAAAGGAAGAATTCGGAGACATACTGTTCGCATTGGTGAACTATTCGAGATTTATCGATGTTAATCCGGAGTTTGCGCTGAACGGCTCGATCGATAAATTTTCAAAACGTTTCAGCCACATCGAAGACGAGCTCAAGAGGCGCGGGAAAAGCATACATAAAACTTCGCTTAAAGAAATGGATGAGATATGGAATTTACGAAAAAAAAAGGAATCCTGATTTTCCAGTGCAGCTTCTAAGAGAATCTTGCTTTTTATAAGCTGGTGCAGCAGCAAATAAAAGATATCGTATTCAATAAGGCACAGTGCCGCGAAAACAGTATATATTACCATCACATAGCATAACAATATATAATTCGAAACGGCACTAAGTTCCTTTTATTGACTTTCCTTCTTTAGATCCATTGGTATTGTATCGGTCGTATGCTTCGATAATGTCCTTTACCAGTTTGTGGCGTACAACATCATTTTTATCAAACGAGCAGAATTTTATACCGCTGACTTTTTTCAGGACTTCCTGTATCTGAACAAGTCCTGAAGTAGTTTTTGCCGGCAAATCGATTTGAGTTATATCGCCTGTTATTATTGCACGTGAATTCGGTCCTAACCTCGTCAGAAACATTTTCATCTGCATTGCCGTAGCGTTCTGCGCTTCGTCAAGAATAACAAAGGCATTGTGTAAAGTCCTGCCTCTCATATATGCAAGCGGTACAATTTCGACTATTCTTTTTTCAAGATAGCTTCTCAGTTTTTCAGCAGAAAGCATATCTTCCAATGCATCGTACAGCGGCCTAAGGTACGGATCTATCTTTTCGCGAAAATCACCCGGAAGAAATCCAAGGTTCTCTCCTGCTTCCACAGCCGGACGGGCAAGTATGATCCGGGTAATATCCCGGCTTTTAAGCGCTGCAACTGCCATAGCTACTGCTAGATAGGTCTTTCCGGTACCTGCAGGGCCTATTGCAAAAACAATATCGTTTTTGCGTATCTGCTGTATATAGTTCTTTTGTCCGGCAGTCCTTGCCTTCACAATACCCGTCTTTGTATATAGTATAACTGAATCGCTGTCTTCTGCTTGCAATTCCGAAGACGCCTCGGGCATCGAGCCGTTAACCGAAACAAGGTCAATTACAGTATCTATATCATTTGGATTTAGGCTGCCGTTTTTATTCAGCATATAAATCAATTCGCCTACTATTTTTTCTATCTTTCCAATCTCGAACTGCGATCCGCGGATTGTTAATTGATCGCCACGAACTGTCAAATTAGCATCGAAGCGGTCTTCGATCATTTGAAGATTGGCATCGTTAAATCCAAGCAATTGTACTACATCGACTCCTGCCAGCGGTATCTTCTTTTCAGTCAAATCCTTTCGACTCCTTTCATTCATGAAAACATAAAAAAAAACGCCCTTCAGCAGCTGCTGCCGCCGTAGGGCGCTTGTTCATATACTTGGTATTTACACGCAAGTATTGCGTGATCCATCCATTCCTATGGATTTACGTCTGCTGCTTTTTCCCGTTTTCTTGCCCAATATGAATTCAAGGCTTTTGTTTCTTCACTTGTCAAAACTGCCTTGGGCGGTATCTTCAGCTTTTGACCCTGATAAATTAAATCGGGATTCTTAATCTGGTCGCGGTTACCCTGCCAGATTTTCGGCCACAGGAAAGGATTGTCGTAAATCTTCGGTTTCTTGGCAATATTCCATAAGCAATCCCTGTCTCTTGCCCATGTTCCGACCGTGTATGTCGTTCCTTCTGCCGGAGCTTTTTCTGCCAATTGTGATTTCAGTCCTTCGAGCTCTTCCGAGCATATTTTTAATGCCTGTATTTTTTCGGCTTCCTGCTTTAAAAGTCCTTCAACATCCTTCTGCAGGCCTTCAAGTTTTTCCTTCAATTCAGGAATTTTGTTTGTCAATTCTGTTATCTGGTTCTGCCAATCTTCCATCGTCATTTCTTCCTGGGCAAATGACAAGTATGTAAATGCAGCAACCAACATTGCGATCATGCTAAAACGAATTATTATTTTCATTTTTTTTCTCCTTGTTGGGCTATCCGATTACTTCAGGTTCTGAAGCTGCTGTTGAAGTGCCTCTTTATCTTTGGCACATTGTGTTAATTGTGCATCCTTATCCGCGATTGACTTCAACAGATTGTTTTTCTCGGATTCACGTGCTGCTATTCCTTGTTCCAGTGATGTTATTTCTGCTTTTAAATCATTCAACTGCTGCATTTCTTCATCCGAAGGTTTGCTGCTGCAGCCGGCAAATAGGCCTATTATCATTAGGCATCCAATGATAACCAGGGCGAAGGGTTTTTTCATTTTGTTCTTCTCCTTACGATAACCATAGTGTACTGATTGGGGGAACTATATAACATTTACTAACTTGACACATATTAATTATAAGAGCAAATAAAGTCAAGTAAAATTTTAGATTTATAGGAAAAAGATTATACCGATTTTGAAAAAAATAAGGGTATTTCAAGTCGCAAATTTTCTCTCCGCCAGGCTTGTAAAACCGTCGCCTGCAATTATTATATGATCATGGACGGTTATGCCGATTATCTTTCCGGCATCCATTAACTGCTTTGTTATAGCAAGATCATCCTGACTCGGTTCCGGATTGCCGCTGGGATGGTTATGCACAAAGATCACTGCTGCTGCCGATTGGCTTATCGCTTCCCTAAAGCATTCGCGCGGATGCGCAAGAGAAGAGTTTAAAATTCCTTTACTGACCTGCCTCGGCTCAAGCAATTGATTTACCGCATTTAACGGAAAAACCCATAATTCTTCCTGAACCAGATCCCTCATTTTTGCCTTGAAATATTGAACAATATCCTCAGGCGACTGGATCTTCAGCTTTTCTTTTCCCTTTACTTCAGGCAGACGTTTTGCCAGCTCAAATGCTGCAACAATCGCAATCGCCCTGCTCTCACCTATCCCCAACAGCTTGATTTTTTCCACTGACATAGAGGATATTTCACGCAATGTCCTCTCTTCCGAAAATAACCTGCGTGCCAGATCGACTGCAGTTACTCCTTTTTTCCCGGTCCTAATAAGTATGGCCAATAATTCAGCATCAGTCAGGTTCCCGGCTCCGCGTTTGATTAACTTCTCACGCGGCCGTTCTTCTGCAGGCCAATCTTTAATTGACACATGGTAATGAATCGGCTCCCTAACGCTGGCGGCTTTTTTAATCTGATTCAAGCTTCTCACTTTCCCTGATTGGCGAGATCGATCTCTCCTATTTTAAGAATTTGGCGATTCTTATACTGCATTATCAAAAGATATGAATTAACCCGGTTCAACGACAGGGAGATTTTCGAATGCAGACCGCTGAAACCCTGCACTTTTGAAAGTGCCTCCGCTACATCTGCACGCTTTGTCTTTCCCTGCGACATAACATATGCAACCAGTTTTGCAACATCGTAACCTATCAAAGAATTTATGCTCGGCATCTTGTTATTGTTAGCCAGCTTAAACTTGCCTGCGAAAATTTTATATTCATCGCTCTTAATGTCGGTATAAGTATCTACGGTAAATATTGCTTTATCGGTGTACTGCTGACTTTGATACAAAGCATCATGATCGTTCCAATCACCCGTACCAAGAATAAGCGCGTTTATATTGAAAAACTTCAACTGTGAACTTACAACTGCGATTTCGTCAGGATTTGTTATCGGAATAAATATTCCGTCAATGTTTGTAACCGGAAACTCCAGACTGTCGTATTTAAATTTCTCAACCTGCGTCTCTATTTTCAAAGAATCGGAAATAATTTTTCCTCTTTTCCCGAAAAGAAATGTAACAGGCGCCTTTAGCTTTCGTTCAATAAGTGAATCCAGAATCCGTTCTTCAACCCCCCAGTCTCTGATCCTGTCCAGCACGGCCTGTTTCATCTTAGCACCAAAATCAACAGTAGGCACTTCAAGTTTCGCAAACGCTTTTCGCCTCATTGTTGTCAATTCCGTCCGCAGATCTGTTGAACCCGGAGTATACCATTCGACATCAATTACTTCGCCGTATAATGAATCTACCTCCGCGACGAACGATTCTGCTATTTGCTTTCCGACCATGTCGGCTGGTGCAAGCACGGCAAAATTCCTTGCATCAAATGCATTATACGCATATGCCGCGATTGCCCGGCCTCTTACATTATAATCAGGATTTGCCTGAAAAATAAACGGGCCGATAGCCGCTATTCCATTCGCAGTTGCCGTAGGCGTGATAAGCGGAACACCTCGCTCATTAGCAATACCGGCTGCTGCAAATACTTCACTGCTTATTACCGGACCCACAATAATTGACACGCTTTCATCACTGCATAAATCTGCAACATGCCTGGCAGCAATACTTGGATCTCTCTCTGTATCTCTGATTTCCAGAGCTATTTTAACAGGAGAATTCTGGTTATATTCTTCTATTGCCAGCTGAATTCCCTGCAGAAATTCCATGCCCAGCACTCTTGCAGAAGGATTTTCTTCCTTAACCATCAACGGCAATACCAGTCCAATTTTTATGCCGCCCTCTTTTGCCGTCCTTTCGAGCATACTGAGTGCGTCGGCAACATATTTAATATTCGGCGGCATTAGTGCAACCTTGTTAAGCAATTCGTTTGCCGATACAAAATCTCCTTCGCGCTGTAACTTCTCTGCTGTTTTCAAATCTACTAGAGCGCTCATTTCGTCTGTCCTGGTATCCAGACGCAGAACCTTTAATTCCATAAGCGATAAATACGATGAAGTTATCATCTCTGCCAGCTTCCGAGACCTTTCAAGCAGTTTCGGCTTTTGGGATATTTGAACAATTGTAATGAACTCAGATGCGGCATCTTCATAACGCTCAAGCCTGTAATAGTTCAAACCGAGCGAATAGTGTGCATCATCGCTGTAAGTCGATTGAGGAAAAACATCTATCAGGTCTTTCAGCAAATGAATCGATTCCCTGTATTTTCCGGCTTCATAATACGCCTTACCGCCCATTATATACGCACCGGTCGTACGATGACTTCGTGGATATTCTTTTATGATATTAACAAAAGCGGATGAAGCCGTATCAAATCTGGCATTCCGGAATAATCTCATAGCTTCAAGGAATTTCTGTTCCGCTTCCTGTTTAAATACGATACTCTCGGTCAAAGACTGTGAATCAGCCTGCCGGAAAAAAGCCGAAATAAAAAGAAGAATAATCCAAATTTTGCTTTTAATTTTCATTTTTACCGAAATATGGTGAATAGACGTTTTAGAATATTGCATTTAAAATTACCACAACGCAACATAACTTGCAATTAAAAATCTTTTTTCAGCGACCTCTGACCTATGATCCAGCCGAATACTGAAAGCACACCCGAAACAAAAGCCAAAAGAGCACCAGGCAGCGTTATCAGAGCTTCTGAAGAATACCTGTCCGTGATTCCTTTTGAAAAGAGAGCAGAAACCGGCACTATAATAACAATTACAATTAGAATGAGATAAATTATTGTTATCAAAAACGTAAGCGTAGCGCCCTGTGTAGAAGCTGCGCGAATGGGATTATGCTCAAAATAGTTGGCAAAATATCCGCCGAAGCCGAGACTCAGCATTACGGTTGTAAATGAAATCCAGAATGCATTGAATACGCCGAACCAAATCAGCATCCGGCTGCCTCCTGTAGCTCTTATAAACGGGACGCTGCTGGAAATTGTTATATATTCAGCAACTATCAGGATCAGCAGAAATCCCATTATGAATTTCAATTGAAATATTTTGCTTTGTTTTACCGGACTGGTTTTCAACGACCAAAAAGCCTGCCCTTCGAGCCCGATCATCGGAAAAACAAATCGAAGTGCGAGTCCGCTTATCATAAATCCGCCGAACGTAAACAGCACCAGATATATTATCATATGAAGGTCTATAACACGCGCACGCATGAGATTTATATGACTTGCACTCACTGAAAAAATTCCGGCCAAAGCAACCATGACTAAAAGATGCACCCATTGGCTCGTTTCCCTCAAAAAGGTCAGAATTTCTTTTTTTAGCAGGACTTCAACCTGCGGAGAAAATATGCTCTTCGAGCGAAAATCAAATATATGCCTGCGCCTATGCGATATTTCTGCCGACGGTTGTACCTGCAAAGAGATCAGCCAGCTCTTATAATAAAAACGATGCGCAACGAACAAGCATGCACCGAAAACAACAGCCGTAACGGTTATTAGAATTCCGGCATAAGGCAATGCGTGAGCCATATCTCCCCTCGCACTGTAATAAAGAAATTCAGCTACCCACTGATTCGGCAAATAATGCAAAAATCCGGGCACCATTTGTGAAATATAAGCATCAATATCAGGTATAAATCGGTTGAGGTTCTCGACAAGCATGGTCGGATTTGATTTCTCAAAGAAAATATATACAAAGAAAAGATATATAATAAAAATTCCGGCCAACACTTTTTTAAATCCTATCTTTCCCGCCAGCTTCATAATCGCCATCAAGATCAATCCCGCCAGTGAAGCGGAAAGGAACATAAAAGGAACAAATACAAAGAGCATTATGACTACAAGGAAATGCAGCGGGTAATTGAAATAACTGCCGTATCCTAAAAACATCATGAAGGCGCCGAGAAAAAGCGTTGTCGAGCTGTAAAAAAAATTATCCAGGAATTTTAGAATGAAAATTGACGTAAAGGATATCGGTTTTGTTAAAAGAAACCTGACTTCCATTGAACGATACAGCGTGGAATATGAAACAATAATATTGCCCAGATTAACCGCAACAAAAAAAACAAATAATATCATCGATACAAATGTGTGAAACAGGTACAGGCCGGTATGGGCATGAGCCAGCATGTATCTCGTTACTTCTGCAGAAAATAAATAAGCCGTATAAGCAAATCCGCCGAACACTAACAATGACGCTATTCCCCTAACAATGGAAGAAGGCTTTCTATCGAATGTAGATTTTATATAAGAAAGAAGCTTATAGCGCAGTATATGTATCAGCATGCCGGTTACTGCCTGGTTATCTCGAGAAATACGGATTCAAAATTACCGTCGTATTTTGCTTTTTCAACCTTCAGCTGCTCCCTTGTTTCACACATTACCAGCCGACCGTTATTGATTATGCCTATTCTGTCGCATAATTCCTCTGCAAATGCAAGACTGTGAGTCGACATCAGTATGGATACTCCGTTTCTTGACTGCTGCTGCAGTATTTCACGGACAATTTTCGCACTGCGCGGATCAAGTCCTATCAAAGGTTCATCGATTATAATCGTCTTCGGATTGTGTATCAAGGCTGCCGCAATTGTAATGCGCTGTTTCATTCCCTGGGAATACTCTTCAGTCCTCTTATCCACCCAATCGCCTATTTCAAAATGCTCTATGAGACCGGTTATACTTTCATGCAAAACCGATTTCTGAATCTTAAATAATCCGCCTATCATATAAAGGAACTCACGACCGGTCAGTTTTTCGTAAAGAAATGGGATATCTGGCACATATCCTATCGATTGCTTGGCTTCAATCGGATTGGAACGAATATTATTGCCGTTCACGATAATATCGCCGCTGTCCGGCGCATAAAGGCCCACAATCATTTTTATTGTCGTGGTTTTTCCTGCTCCATTCGGGCCAAGAAATCCGAAAAATTCTCCCTGCGGTATTGTGAAAGTCAGATTATCCACCGCAGTAAAATTGCCGAATTTTTTTGTAACACCTTCAAGTTCAATCATCCAGGTATCCGGTTATTGGTTTTTCAGTCATTCCCATTCTATGGTTGCTGGAGGTTTTGAGCTCACGTCGTACATTACGCGGTTAATCCCGCGCAGTTCATTTGTAATTCGATTAGAGACATGGGCAAGCACATCATCCGGTATTCTTGCCCAGTCCGCAGTCATTCCGTCTACACTTGTTACAGCCCGTAATGCGGCGGCATTTTCGTAAGTGCGTCCGTCGCCCATCACGCCCACAGACTGTATCGATAGAAGCACAACAAATGCCTGCCATATTTCGTCATAGAGACCGGCGTGTTTTAATTCCTGAATAAATATATTATCCGCCTCGCGTAATAAATCGAGTCTGGACTTTGTAACTTCTCCGAGTATCCGCACAGCAAGTCCCGGTCCCGGAAACGGATGCCTTCCGATCAAGTCTTGCGGTATATCGAGCAGTCTTCCGATTTTGCGTACTTCATCTTTGAACAGCTCCCTGAACGGTTCAATAAGCTTGAAATTCATTTTCTCCGGCAATCCGCCTACATTGTGATGCGTTTTAATTGTAGCTGAAGGCCCTTTGAACGAAACGGATTCTATTACATCCGGATACAATGTGCCCTGTGCAAGAAACTCCGCTTTACCTCCCAGTTTTTTTGCTTCTTTTTCAAAAACTTCAATAAATGTCTGCCCTATTATCTTTCGTTTTTTTTCGGGTTCCGTTATACCTTTCAACTTTGATAAAAACACATCTGTTGCGTCTACATATGTCAGGTTAATATGGAATGAATCCCTGAAGGTCTTAACAACTTCTTCACTTTCATTCTTCCGCATCAGGCCGTTATTGATGTGCACGCATTCGAGCTGATCGCCGATGGCCCTATGCAGGAGCACGGCAAGGACGGACGAATCAACCCCTCCGCTCAATCCGCACACTACTTTTGACAATCCAACCTTTGCGCGAATTTCCTTTTCTGCATTCTCTACGAATGATGCCGGTGTCCAATTTCCTTTTGCACCGCAAATATGAAACAGAAAATTCCCGAGTATCTTCTTCCCATCAGGTGTGTGAACTACTTCAGGGTGAAATTGCACGCCGTACATTCTATTTTCTTTATTTCGTATAGCACATATCGGAGCATTTTTTGAATGTGCGATCGGTTCGAATTCTTCCGGTATCCTGCTTAGAGTGTCGCCGTGACTCATCCACACAACCGTTGACTCGTTTAATCCTGCAAACAGGTCGTCATGATTGTCTATAAAAAGTTCTGCCTTGCCGTATTCGCGGCGTGCAGCTGAATCCACTTTTCCTCTCATCCGGTCTGCAATTAACTGCAGGCCGTAGCATATACCCAGAATTGGAATGCCCAGATCAAAGATTCCCGGATCAGGTTTCGGCGCATCTTTTTCATAAACACTCGACGGGCCTCCTGAAAATATGATACCTGCCGGCAATTCTCTTTTAATTTTTTCAATTGGATGATTAAAAGGATGGATTTCGGAAAATACTCCCAGTTCACGCACGCGACGTGCAATCAATTGTGTATACTGCGAGCCGAAATCGAGCACAAGAATTGTCTGCGTGTGTTCCATTCTTAAATATAACGAAAAGTCATCTCCTATTCAAAAAATGAATGCTTTTAGGTGCAGACTACATTGAATAATTATTATATTCAATAAACAAGATTCCCGTATACACCATACCTGTTTTGCCGAAATCAAGTTTTATGCGATTTTTTGAATTAATGAGACTTCTTCATATCTTTGAAATGATTTTAGGTATTTTAAAAGTCCGGAGTTGTTATTCAAATGATAAAGGCGGTTTTATTCGATCTCGACGGTGTGCTGGTTTCGACGGATGAGTATCATTACCAATCCTGGGTAAAAATTTCAAAGGATGAAGGATTTGATTTCTTTAATCACACATTCAATAATAAATTTCGCGGCGTAGCCCGGATGAAATGTGTTGATATTATTACGGAAGCATCAGGCAGAAAATACACAGCAGCTCAAAAGCAGGAGTTAGCCGATCGGAAAAACAGGTATTTTGTTGAATCTCTTGAAGCTGTAACAACAGAAATGCTGCTTCCCGGATCTTTGGAAATGCTGAAAGAATTGAAGAAACGCGGAATAAAGATTGCGGTTGCATCCAACAGCCGCAATGCAATGACTATCATAAAGCAGACGCAAATTGAGCATTTATTAGATGCGATAGTAGACGGGCACCAGATAGAAAATTCAAAACCTGATCCAGAGGTTTTCCTGCTTGCCGCAAAGAAAGTCGGCGTCCCTCCTGTTAATTGCCTGGTAGTTGAAGATGCCGTAACGGGAATAGAATCGGCCAACCGCGCAGGAATGAAATCCCTCGGCATAGGCACAAAAGAACGTCTTCCCAATGCCAGCATAGTTGTGGCTGACCTCTCATCAATTTCTGTCGATGAATTGCTGAAGTTATAGCAGAGACAAACTTCCGATATTTTCCCGCGACAACACAAAGAGAAATATCGGAAGTTTGCCTAAAAGCGATGCAGAATTCACGCCTGCGAAAGGCGGTCATCAGACCGGATTGATATGAATTTATCGGATTCTCCTCGTCGCCAAACCTTGTCAAGGTTGTTAACCTTGACAAGGTTACTATTTAGTCTTTGCATGATTCGGCAGGCAGGCTATCAAAATTAAAGATAAAAAAACAGCTCCTGTAGGAGCTGAATATTTGTAGGAATGGGTACCAACTAATAAATGAACACCGTAGGTGTTCAACTCCTACGGGAGTTGTAAATAAAACTGATTGGTTTTTTACAAACGTATAACACCTACGGTGTTAAATAAAAATTGGTGTTTTAAAGAATCCTCCTTAATCCTCTCCTATGGGAAAATGTGAGAAAATTAATGTAGAATCCCCCTTATCTGAGACAACGGGGCAAGCGGTCACCAGACCGGATTGATATGAGTTTACCTGATTTTCCTCGTCGTCAAACCTTGTCAAGGTTGTTAACCTTGACAAGGTTACTTTTTCCTCGTTCCCAAACTCCCAGACCGTGTGAAAACTAGCCCGGGAAAGTCATAAACGATCAAAACATTGCTTGTAAAATAAATTTAGCTTCAAGAAAAACGAATTA